>DVGD01000277.1 GCA_018712905.1 Candidatus Avoscillospira stercoripullorum
TCCCTGGACGATTCCTACGAGGTATGGGGCGCGGTGGGCACCGACGCATGGAATCATGGAAAGTACCAAGAGCGCTACGCAGCCAACGCCGTCTATGATGGAAGCGGCAATCTGATCGCGTGCAGCTGGGAACCGTTCTTTTATTTTGAAGCCCTCACTCCCACCCAATGGGAAAACGGCGAGGAGCGCTCTCAGGATCTGGTGCGCGCCTTCTTTGACCCGGCATGCCTACAGGAGCAGGACGTCCTCCCCAACTTTCATTTTACCGTCTTCGCCCTGCGCGCCACCGGCGTGCGGGAGGGAACAGACTTCCGCCTATCCAAGCTCGAATATGTGGATCGAGACGATTTCTGGGACTTGGACTATTCAGGCTCCTTCATGGTGTCCTGGCTGGTGGAGCGCTACGATCTCTCCTGGCGGCTTCTCTATGAGGATCCCGACGCCCTCGCGCCGGGCGAAACGGCGGAGGTGCTCTACGCCGACTGGGCGGGCATTTGCTACTTGCCCGATTCTCCTGGCTTCACCCTGGACGACACCCGCTATGCCTCCCTGGCGGATTTCCTCGCCCAAGAAGCGCCGGGGCTGAAGGATGGCATGGGCTTTGCCAGCGCCGATCCGTCAAACGATCATCTGCTCTACAGTGTGAGCTACTGCTATTCGGCAGAGGGGGAGACGTATTTTGGTTCCCTCTGTTTCCCGGAGGACGGGCAGAAGATTCTCTATTATACCGTTTCCGCCGTCTATGCTACGCCCTGGAAGGAGGCCGTGCGGTCTCTTATTCCCACCTACTGGAAAACAGCCGCCGCGGCGCTCCTGCTCACGCTGCTCCTCTGGCGCACGCTCCGCCGGGAGGTGGTGGCGCCTGTGGAAGAGACGGCAAAGTGCCTTTCCGGGGAGATCACCCAGCCCGAGACGGCGACCAGCTGGCACTGGCGGGAGCCGCAGCAGATTGCCCAGGGCTTATACCAGCAGCGGGAAGCGGAAAAGGAAGACAAGCTGGAGATCCATCGCCTTGAGGCCGCCCTGGACTACGCCAAATCCGCCGAGGAAGGGCGGCGGCAGCTGGTCTCCAACCTGGCGCACGAGCTCAAAACGCCCCTGGCCGTCATCCACAGCTATGCCGAAGGGCTCAAGGAGCACATTGCCGAGGACAAGCGGGAGAAGTACCTGTCCATCCTCCTCTCCGAGACGGAGCGCATGGACGCCATGGTGCTGGAAATGCTGGATCTCTCCAGGCTGGAGGCGGGAAAGGTGAAGCTCGCCCGGGACGCCTTCTCCCTGGGCGAGCTTGCCCGGGACACCTTCGGGCGGCTGGAGCGCGCCATGGAGGCAAAAAACCTCACCCTCACCTGGGACATCCCGGAGCAAAGCGACGTGGTGGCCGACGAGGCGCGGATTGCCCAGGTCATGGAGAATTTCGCCACCAACGCCCTCAAATATACGCCCCCCGGTGGGAACATACACGCATCCATCACCCTCATCCAGGGCATGACGCGCTTTTCCCTCACCAACACCAGTCCGCCCCTCTCCAGCGAGGCTCTGGCGCACGTCTTCGACAGCTTCTACCGCGCCGACGATACCCGTGCAGGCCATGGCACCGGCCTGGGGCTTGCCATCGCCCGGCAGATTGTGGAGCTCCACGGCGGCAGCTGCCGGGCGGAAAACGTCCCCGGCGGCGTACGGTTTTCCTTCCAATTATAAAAATGCGCCCGGTTTTTTAGCGGCAACGCCGCCAAAACCGGGCGCATGGGATTCTCATTCGTCTTTCGCCCAGCCGAAGGCGTATTTCACGGCCTTTTCCCAGCCCTTGAGGCGCTTTTCCCGCTCCGCCTGGCCGATGGAGGGGTAGAACACCCGGTCGATGGCGCGGTTTCGCAGCACGTCCGCAAGCCCCGTCCAATAGCCCACGGCCAGACCGGCCAGGTACGCCGCGCCCATGGCGGTGGATTCCACGCACCGGGGACGCTGCACCGGCGCGCCGATGGTGTCGGCCTGCATCTGCATCAGAAGGTCGTTGGCCGAGGCGCCGCCGTCGGCATTGAGCGCCGAGAGGGTGATTCCGGAATCGGCGTTCATGGCGCGGAGAATGTCGGCGGTCTGGTAGGCGATGGATTCCAGCGTGGCGCGGACGATGTGGTACTTGTTGACGCCCCGGGTGAGGCCGACGATGGTGCCCCGGGCATAGGGATCCCAGTAGGGCGCGCCCAGGCCGGTGAAGGCGGGCACGATATAGCAGCCGTTGGTGTCGATCACCTTGGCGGCCATGTAGGCGCTGTCGGCAGCAGAGTCGATGAGGCGCATCTCATCCCGCAGCCACTGTACCGCCGAGCCTGCTGAGAAGACCGACCCCTCCAATGCGTAGGTCACCTGGCCGTCCAAGCCCCAGGCGATGGTGGTGACCAGGCCGTTTTTCGAAATGACCGGGGTATCGCCGGTGTTCATCAGCAAAAAGCAGCCGGTACCGTATGTATTCTTGGCTTCGCCGGCAGAGAAACAAGTCTGACCAAAGAGGGCGGCCTGCTGGTCGCCCGCCGCGCCGGCAATGGGGATGGCGCCGCCAAAGAGGGACGGGTCGGTCTCGCCATAGATGCCGCTGGAGGGCATCACCTGCGGCAGCATGGACGCAGGGATCTGGAGTTCCCGGAGGATATCCTCGTCCCAGGTGAGGGTATGGATGTTAAAGAGCATGGTGCGCGAGGCATTGGAGTAGTCGGTCACGTGCACCTTGCCGCCGGTGAGCTTCCAGATGAGCCAGGTCTCCACGGTGCCGAAGAGCAGCTCCCCGGCCTCGGCGCGCTCCCGGGCGCCGGGAACGTTTTCCAAAATCCAGTGGAGTTTGGTGGCTGAGAAGTAGGCGTCCACCACCAGGCCGGTCTTCTCCCGGATGGTCTCGGTGAGGCCGCGGTCTTTGAGGGCGTCGCAGTAGTCCGCCGTGCGGCGGCACTGCCAGACAATGGCTCTGCCCACCGGCTCACCGGTCTTGCGATCCCAGACCACAGTGGTCTCCCGCTGGTTGGTGATGCCGATGGCGGCGATGTTCTCGGCCTTGGCGTCCACCTGGCTCATGGCCTCCACGGCCGTGCCCAGCATGGTGGACCAGATCTCCTGGGCGTTGTGCTCCACCCAGCCGGGCTGGGGGAAATATTGGGTAAATTCCTTCTGCGCCATGGCACAGATGTCGCCCTGGCGGTTGAAGAGAATGCAGCGGTTACTGGTGGTGCCGGCGTCCAAAGCCATGATATAGCTTGCCATGGGGTTCCTCCTTCTCCGTTTAGCCCAGGGTGACGTTCTCGCCCTGGATGGTCAGCGCCGTCTCGTAGCAGGCGGCCACGGCGCGCACAAAATGCTCCACGTCCCTTGCGCCGATGGTCTCCAGGCTTGCGTGCATGGAGAGCTGCGCCATGCCGATGTCCACGGTCAAGATGGGCGTCTTGGTGGCGGCAATATTGCCCAGGGTGGAGCCGCCGGCCTGGTCGGGACGGTTGGCATAGCGCTGCACCGGCACCTTCGCCCGGCGGCAGATCTCGGTGAAGATGGCGGCGGCCATGCCGTCGGTGGCATAGCGCGGAGAGTGCTTGACCACCACGCCCTCGCCCAGCATGGGCGCATCGATGGCGTCGGCCAGCTCGGGGTGGTTGGGATGGATTCCGTGGCCATTGTCACAGGAGAGGGAAAAGCTGTTGGCGAGAAGCTGCCGGTGGCCGTCCTTGGAGAAGCCCAGCGCCCGGGAAATGGCGCGGAGGGTATCAGGCAGGAAGGACGAGGCTGCGCCAAACATGGTCTCCGAGCCGATCTCTTCGTGGTTGAAGATTCCCAGAACCGGAATGGCGCTGCTCTCCTTGGCCATGAGGAAGCCCTGGGTGCAGGCAAAGCAGCAGGCCAGATCGTCCAGCCGCGGCGCGGAGAAGAGCTCCCCGTCCCTGCCCCAGGCAAAGGGCTCCTGGCCGTGATAGACGAAGAGGTCGGAGGAGAGGATCTCGTCCTCCCGGCATCCGGCCGCTGCCGCCACCTGGGCGCGGAAGCGACCCTTGTCCTCCCCCAGTCCGTAGAGGGGATAGAAGTCCCGGGCAAAGTCGAACTTGCCGCCGCTGCCGGCCTCGCGGTTTAAGTGGATGGCCACGCTGGGAATGAGCACTTGCCGGGAACCCAGGTCGATGAGCCGCGCCTGAATGCCTTGGGGCGTGCGCACCAGCACCCGGCCGGAGATGCCCAAGGGGCGATCAAGCCAGCTGCCGGGGAGCATGCCGCCGTAGCGCTCACAGCTCAGGCGGGTGAAACGCCCAGAGAGCGCCGGTTCCTCGCGGAGCTTAAAGCAGGGTGAATCGCTGTGGCTGGCCGTGATGGTAAACCCGGTGGCTGTCCCCTCCGGCACCCGAAAGGCCAGGAGCGACGTGCCGCCCAGGGTGAGATAGTATGTTCCACCCCCGCGCAGGGAAAAGCTGCCGGGACTCAGGCGGGTGAAGCCAGCATCCTCCAAAAGCGCGGCCACCGTGGCCACAGCATGGTAACAGTCCGGGCTCTTCTGTAAAAAATAAGCCAGGGAATTTAACATGGGTTTAACCTCCTGCTGCGGAAAATCTTGAGGTTAGTATATCACATTCTGGCAAAATGTGATATACTAGTTTCTGAAAAGGAGGGAAGACTCTTGGATCCGATCTATGTAACCGGCCACCGCAACCCGGACACAGATTCCATCGTGTCTGCCATCGCCTACGCGGCACTGCGCAACTCTCTGGGCGACCGGGAGTTTGTGGCTGCCCGCTTGGGACATATCAGCGACGAAACCCACCGCATCCTGGAGCGATTTGATTTTCAGCCGCCGATGCTCATCAGCACCATGCGCACCCAGGTGCGCGACCTGGACTACGACATGCCCCCTGCCCTGGCTGCCGGCGTGACCATTGCCCGCGCCTGGGAGGCGCTCCAGGCCAACCACAATATCCCCGGCATCCCCGTCACCGACGAGGAGGGGCACCTCTTCGGCATGGTGTCCCCCGCGGAGATCGCCGACTTTGACATGGAGGTCACCTCCGGCGCCCAGGCTGAGCGCATTCCGGTGTTCAACCTCCTGAGCGTGCTGGAGGGGCAGATCCTCAACGAAAATGGCAATCTCGTGGACGTAGTCTCCGGTGAGGTGTGCATCGCCCTGCCCCAGGCCAGGGAAAACCTGCTCTTCCACGGCCAGGATTCCATCGTCATCTGCGGCAATCAGCCGGAGATGGTGCGGCGTGCCATGGAGGAAAACGTCAGCTGCCTCATCATCTGCCAGGCGGAGTTCCCCGAGGAGCTTCGCAATGTTCCCACGAAGACGTGCATCATCTCCACGCCCTTCGACGCCGTGCGCACCGCCCGGCTCATCTACCATGCCATTCCCGTGGATCGCATTTGCCGCCGGGAAGGGCTGGAGTGCTTCCACCTGGACGATTTTCTCGACGACGTCCAGGAGGTTGTCTCCAAGAGCCGCCACCGGAACTACCCCATTCTCGATGAAAACGAAAAAGTCGTGGGCACCCTCTCCCGGTTCCATCTGCTGCGCCCGAGGCGCAAGCGGGTGGTGCTGGTGGATCACAACGAGGCTGCCCAGTCGGTACGGGGGCTCAACCAGGCCGAGATCGTGGAGATCATCGACCACCACCGCCTGGCCGACATTCAGACGTCGCAGCCCATCTACTTCCGCAACGACGTGGTGGGCTCCACGGCCACCATCATCTCCGGCATGTATCAGGAGCGCGGCCTCATGCCCTCAAGCAAGCTGGCAGGACTCTTGGCCGCCGCCATCGTCTCCGACACGGTCATGTTCAAGTCCCCCACCTGCACCGAGCGGGATCACCGCATGGCCGAGCGCATGGCGCGCATCGGCGGTCTCAACCTCGACGAGCTGGGGCAGTTCATCTTCGCCGAGAACAGCAACCTGGAAAAGCCCGCCGAGGAGCTGCTGCTCACCGACTTCAAGGACTTCCACATCGCCGAGCACTACCTGGGCGTGAGCCAGATTACCTGCGTGGACTCCGAGAAGCTCATGTCCCGCCAGGAGGAATTCCTGGCGGTGATGCAAAAGCTCATGGAGGAGCGCAGCTATTCCATGATGATCCTCATGCTCACCGACGTGCTGGCCGAGGGCTCCCACCTCCTCTACCTGGGAGACGAGGAGATCTTCCGCCAGGCCTTCAACACAGAGCTCAAGTCTCACGCCTGCTTCCTGCCCGGGATCGTCTCCCGGAAAAAACAGGTCATCCCCATGCTCACCGCATTGTGGGGCTAAGGCACAAAAATTCCCCGATTCGGTATGGACGAATCGGGGAATTTTACGCTATTCACGCACAACTCCTACACTGCGGATTCCGTAATAGCGGAAGGATTCCACAGCAGCGGGGGTGAGCTCCTCGCCGCAGACGGCGATGGGCACCGCCGGCGGGCAGCCCACCTGAACGTCAGCGAGAATCCTGCCCACCGCTTCAGAAACGGGCACCGTCTCCCGAGGGGCAAACATGGCCGCCCGGATGCTCATCCGCACCGGCGGCAGCGGCAGCGCCGGCGGCGCCGGTTCCACCGGACTTCGCCGTGGGAGCGCCAAAAGGGCTTCCTCCAAAGCATCCAAGGGCATCTCCGGTGCGAACATCAGCACCAGGAAGTCCGGGTCTGCAAACTCGCAGACCATATTCCGCGCCTCCAGGTATTGGGCAAGCTCCGTACCCAGATAGCCATACGCCTTGGGGCAGAGGGTGAGCTTCATGGGCTCCTGGCCGTAGAGGGAGAAGCCATGGGCGGCAAGACGCCTTTTGAGGGCGGCGAGCCGTTGGGCCTGCTGCGCCAATTGGCTTGGAAATCCCTCTGCAAGCGCCCGGTTGGCAAGATCCAAAGATTGAAGGATCAGATACGAAGGGCTGGTGGAACCAAAAAGCGCCATGGCTCCTTTGGCCTCGGGCAATAAATCTTCGTGCTTGGAAGCGATGTGCAGATACGCCCCGCCGGTGAGCACCGGCAGGGTTTTATGCGCCGAATCACAGCACAAATCCGCCCCCAGATCCATGGGATGGAGAGACTTTGGCAGAAACTTGAGATAGGCGCCGTGGGCGTTGTCCACCAGCAGGAGCATGCCGCGGTCATGGCAAACCTTGGATAATGCCGCGAGATCCGCCATGTGCCCCAGGTAGTCGGGGCTGGTGA
>DVGD01000278.1 GCA_018712905.1 Candidatus Avoscillospira stercoripullorum
GGCAAGGCCGTGAAACCTGTCAATCTCGGCACCAGAAAGACCTTTGCCGATATTGCCGCCACCGTCACCGCGCTTCTGGGCGTCCCCTATGAGACGCCTGGGATCAGTTTTGCTTCGGAAATCCTATAGAAAATCAGGACGCGCCATTTTTCGGCGCGTCCTGATTTTTTAGTCTGCGGAACTGGGCTGGGGCAGCGTACTCTGCGCCTCGAGGGTATACACGGTGGGATTATATTCCACCTCTGTCACCCCGTAGGGATATTTCTTCCCGTCCACGGTGACGATGAGCCTGGGCTCCTTTTCCAGATCAGTCTGAATACAGTAAAAGCCGCCGCTATTTCCGGTGCGCTGCAGCTCCAGCCTGACGGTGGCGCCAAAGAGCGTACTGGCACTTCCAAAGCCTGTGTGGGACGAATCCGCTGCACCGGGCACATAGACCAGATAGCAATAGGTGCTCAAATCCTCGCCGGGGGTGACATAGCAAAGGGCGTAGGCACGGTCATCCCGGGCATCCAAGGGCTCCACCCACGCCCGCACCGCGTCGGCGGCTTCCCCATCCAGCTGGGCATAGAGCTCGTCCCGGGTGACATACTGCAGGGAAGCGGAACCGGAGGAGTGCACCGAGGCAAAGAGCAGCAGCGATACAAGAATCAGCACAACTGGGATGGCGATGATGGCCACCAGGATTTTCCACAGCGTTCGATCCTTCCGCCGCACCGGCGGCGTCACGTCTGCCTGGGGCTGGGTGAGCGGTGAGGCGCAGCGGGGACAGACCTGCCAGTCCGGCTCCACCGGAGCGCCGCACCGGCCGCAGGCGGCGTGGAGCTTGGCGCCGCAGCGAGGGCAGACCACATACGACTCCGTCACATCCGCGCCGCAGTTGGGGCAGGTGCAGTCGGCGCTAGGGCTGCGCACCAAAAGATAGATGATAAATCCAAGAAACGTCGGCGCCAGCAGGGCGATGAGCGTCCAGAGCACGGGGTTCATCCGCCTGCGCTTGGCATCGCGGTAGACATAGACGCAGATCAGCACCGGCACGGCCAGCAGCAGCACCAGCAAGGGAATAAAAATCACCAGGGTTATGGTACTAAACAGCATGGAGCTTTCCTCCTTTTTGGACGAAAATCACGGCGATGACGCTGCCGCCTGCGGTGGATATGAGGACATAGACAAGGCATATGAACGAAAAAGCAGGACTGCGCGGTGCAGCCAGAGCGCCTAAGAGCACAATCGCCACCTGCATGAGCACGCCGGAGAGCAGCACCAGAAGGGTCTGAAGGTGCTTTTTCCGCGCCTCCAGCCGGGCTTGGAGCATGGCTTCGGTGAGATGCGGCGGGGCATGCATTTCAAAATTGTAAATCGTCTTCATGGAGCAGCACCTCCTTGAGTTTCCCTCTCGCCTTACTGAGGCGGGATTTCACGGTACCAGGCGGAACGCCCAGCGCCTTTGCAGTCTCGGCCACGTCCATCCCCCGGAAATAGAAGAGGATCACCGTCATCCGAAGCCGCTCCGGCAAGCGATTGATGGCAGCATGGAGCGCGGCATAGCTCTCCCGTTCCGGCGCCGGGACGGAGGAGAGCGCATCCTCCAACCCCTCGGCGGTGGAAAAGGTGAGGAACGGGCTTCTGGCCAGCCGCCGAAGACGGTTGCGATAGGTATTGACACAGATTTTCGTCAGCCATGGCTCAAAGGGCATCTGGTGATCATACCTGGAGAAGTACCGAAGAGCCTTGAGCCAGGTGTCCTGGTACAGGTCTTCGGCCTCCTGGACGCTGCCGCAGAGGGTCAGGCACAAGCCGTAGAGCCGTCTGCCATACTGGCGGATATAGGCATCGAGCACGCGCTCACCTCCTTCGTTTCACTAATAGATACACCCTTTCCCTGCCTCCGGTTCATTATTTCTCATGAAATTTTTATTTGACTTTCTGTGGTGAATCCCCCATACTAGGGAAAAAGGAGGATCGCTATGGGCTGTCTTGGCAACATCATCTGGTTTTTATTCGGCGGAATCTGGCAGGGACTTGGCTGGGTGCTGGCGGGGCTTCTCTGGTGCATCACCATTGTGGGCATTCCCATCGGGATGCAATGCTTCAAACTGGCAGGGCTGGCGTTCTTTCCCTTCGGAAAGGATGTGGTCTACGGCGGCGGCACCATGTCGCTCATCGCCAATGTGCTCTGGATGCTCCTGAGCGGCATTCCTCTGGCGATTGCCGCCGTGCTCAACGGCCTGGCACTGTGCGTCACCATCATCGGCATTCCCTTCGGCCTCCAGTGCTTCAAGCTGGCCAAGTTGGCGCTGAGTCCCTTCGGCGCCACAGTGGTGGAGGTCTCCTGAGCGCAAAAGATGCAGTTCAGTGTGAACTGCATCTTTTTGCATATGGGCGCGATTTGGCCGCTGGCGCGGCACGGGTCGATGAGGCATCGACCCCTACTGGTTCTCCTCGGGACGGATGACGTCGAAGGAAAACTCCATGTCATAGTCCATGGTTCGATCGGTCACCGTGGCAAAGATCGTATAGTGGGCGCTGTAGGGCATGAGTGGAATTTCATAGGGCTTTTGAAACACGTCACTGGACACCGTATCGCCCTCGGTATGATCCCAGTTCTCCACCTTCACCTGGTAGGGATCCGTGAGAAGCTCATCGGAGAAATAGATTCTCACGTGATCCGCCTCCGGCGCGGTGACGGTACACACTTCTCCATTGTCTGGGTAGGCGGTGTCTTGCGCCTTGCCGTCCACATAGGTTTGCTCCACCACGGCTTTGGCGTAGATCCACGTGCCGCCCTGGTTGATCTCCTCATTGAAGTAGAGCCCCAGGGTGGGAAGCGCTTCTGGACGCATCTCCATCCGTTCCTGCACTTCGAGCAGAGAGCGCAGATAGGGAAAATCGATGGCCTCGGTGGTGCGATAATATGTGCTGTTTCTCTCCCCATAAAGGGGCGTCACCCGGACGTATCCCTCCACCAGCATCAACGCCAGGGTGCCCTGGGGCGTCAGATAGTGCAGATCTACGCAATAGGCGCTCTCGTAATGGACGTCATACAGGGCTTCCTCCAGGGGCAGCGCGGCGAGATAGGCGTTCAGCGCCGGACGGTCGGTGCAGGAATACAAGGCGCTTTCCCCATCGCCGGAATAGCGAAGATACGTGAGCTCCCAGGCCGTGGATTCCTGCCCGCCGAAGATCACTTCCGCACCGGTGCCGCAATCGCAGGCCAGGGCGACATAGCCCATGGTGGAAGCCATCAGGAAGAACATGGCGCCCACCACCACGCTGCCAAGGAGCCGTCGCTGGGGCTTGGACGCCCGCCGCAGGCGGTAGCGCAGTGCCCGCGCCGAGACCGAAAGGCAGGTGGTAAAGCCCTGGCTCTCCCCTGCCGTGCTGAGGAGCAGATGGGCATAGTCTTTGCGGCTGTCTTCGCCTTCCTCCAGAAGTACCGTCTCATCACAGCTTAGCTCCAGGTCGTCAGCACTGCGGGACATGGCCACCCACATCAGGGGATTAAACCAGACCAGGGCGGTACAGAAGGCCATAAAAAACTTGTTGAGGCTATCCTCTCGTCCCAGATGCACCAGCTCATGGCGGAAGATCAAATGCAGCTCCTCCGGGGTGTAGTCCCGCTGAGGCAGGACAATGCGGATGCTGCGCCGGGAAAAGCCAATGGAGAGGGGCGTCTTAGCCGCGGACGTGCGCACCAGACGGTAGGAGGGCACCTTCTTTCCGGCGGCGCTTCGCTCCGATTCAAAAATGGCGAGAATCTCCGGCTCTGTGATTGGCTGCGCCTCCCGCAACAGCAGGCGGCGATATTGAAGGTGCCCCGCCACCTTCCAAAGAAGCACCGCCGCAAAGCCCGCCATCCAGATGCCCCCGGCCAATGCCGGCAGCCAGGGCGGAATGGAAATCACCCAGCGCGGCACGTCCA
>DVGD01000279.1 GCA_018712905.1 Candidatus Avoscillospira stercoripullorum
CGCCCCAAGATCATCGTGTGCCTGGGGCGAATCGCCGCCATGCGCCTCATCAAGGAGGACTTCAAAATCTCCCGGGAGCACGGGCAGTGGGTGGAGAAGGGCGGCATGCTCTTCACCGCCCTGTACCACCCTTCGGCGCTGCTGCGGGATGTGACCAAACGTCCGGATACCTTCCGGGATCTCAAAAAGCTCCAGGCCAAGGTGCTGGAGGTGACGGAGGATCCAAAGCGCTATGACATACCGTGAACTATTTGACCAGATGGCGCTGGCGGAACAGCTCAAGTGCAATCTCCGCCACTCCTGGACGTCCAGCGGCCGCCAGGAGAGTGTGGCCGAGCACAGCTGGCGCCTGGCGCTCCTGGCCTGGTTTGCCGCGGAGGCCTATCCCGGCATTGACCGGGAAAAGCTTTTGACCATGTGTCTCTTCCACGACATGGGCGAGGCCTTCACCGGCGACATCCCCGCCTTTTCCAAGACGGAGACCCACGAGGAAATCGAGCGCGCCGCCATTGCAGGTTGGCTTGCCGCCCTGCCCGCCCCCTTTTCCCAGCGGCTTACGGCGCTGTTTGCCGAATTGGAAGCCCAGGAGACCCAGGAGGCGCGGCTGTGCAAAGCCCTCGACAAGATGGAGACGCTCATCCAGCACAATGAAGCGCCCCTCTCCACCTGGCTTCCCCTGGAATATCAGCTGAACTTCACCTACGGCCAGGCGCAGACCGACGGCGACCCCTACCTGGAGGGGCTTCGCGCCGCGGTGAATCAGGTGACCCGGGAGAAGATTGACCAGGGCGAGTAATGGAAAAACCGCTTGCGCGGCGCGGGTCGATCGGAGATCGACCCCTACAGGTGTACACCGAAGGCGACGGCCTGGGCGCCCTTGCGGGTGTTTTCAAAGTGGAGCATGGAGGCGCGCAGCAGCGCTTCGTCGCCGTACTTTCCCCGGATGGCGTCCACCGCCGCGTCCAGCCGCTCCAATCGCTCGGCGCGGCGGGTGTCAAAGAGGCTGAACTGCCGGTAAGGCTCCTCCGAAACCTTTCCCACCTGCACTCCCAGCTGGCGCAGGGGCGTCTCCTGATCCCATAACTCCGCCAGCACCGCGCAGGCCGCCTGGTAGAGCTCCACGGTCACGTTGGTGGCCGAGGGCAGCTGCCGCTGCATGGCCAGGGGCTGGAACTGGGAGGTGCGCAGGTGGACGCCGATCTGCCGCCCGGACTGGCCGTCCCGGCGCATCCGTGCCGCCACGGTCTCGCACAGGTTTAAGAGCACCTGCTGCGCCGTTGCCAGGTCGGTTACATCCCAGGGGGTAGTCATGGAATTGCCGTAGCCCTTCTGGGCGGGCAGCTCCGCGGTGACCGCCTCGGCACAGCGGCCGTTGGCCAGGTGCCAGATGGTCTCTCCATGCTGGTGGAGCTTCCGGCGCAGAAAAACCGGATCCATCTGCGCCAGCTGGCCGATGGTGGTGATCCCCATGCGCCGGAGCTTCTTCTCCGTGGCACGCCCCACGAAGAACAGCTCCTGCACCGGCAGCGGCCAGAGCTTTTCCTCGATCTCCCAGGGAAAAATGGACGTGACGCCGTCGGGCTTTTTGAGCTCCCCGGCCATCTTGGCCAGAATCTTATTGGCGGAGACGCCGATGCTCACCGTGAAGCCCAGCTCCTGCTTGATCCGGTCGGCCAGCCACCGCCCCGCCAGCATGGGCGAGCCGTAGAGCCGCTCGGTGCCGGTCATATCCACCCAGGCCTCGTCAATGGAGAACTGCTCCACCACCGGCGAGACGGTGCGCAGCAAGTCCATGAGTCCCTTGGACGCCGAGAGAAACAGCCCATAGTCCGGTTCCGCCACCAGAAGCCCCGGGCACTTGTCCCGCGCCATGCCCAGGGGCTCCCCGGTCTTGATTCCAAATTTCTTGGCCGGAATGCTCTTGGCCAGCACAATGCTCCGGCGCACGTCCGCCTGGGAGGCCACCACCGACGGCACCGTCCGCAGATCCAATTCCTGCCCCAAAACCCGGCAGCGGTAGCATGCCGTCCAGGAGAGGAATGCACTGTTGACGTCAATATGGAAAATCACCCGCTCGGCCATGGTTCTCCTCCTCAATAGATCCGCCGGAACAGCACCCAGCGGTGGGTGCTCACCGTATACTTGAGCTCGTAGAGCGCTTCCCGCCCGTCCACCCGGGCGCGGCAGAGGAAGGCTAGCTGTTCCATCCCCACAAAGGTCTCCCGGCGGGTGTCGGTCACCTCGGTGACCGACACGGTGTGGAGCCGGTGCGCCCCGTCCTCAAACCGGAAGCGCAGCGGGCGCAGCGCGCCCTCAGCGTCGCACAGGGCAATCACCGCGCAGGGTCTATTCTCCGCTTCCATGGTTTCCGCCTCCCCGAGTTCTAGAACGTTTGTTCGATTACAGGATACCACAGTCCCAGAGAAATTGCAAGGGGCGGCCATGGAGAAAAAATTTACATTCTGGATGCAATTTATTCGAAATCCCGCCACAATTTTCCCGTAGACTGGAGAAAAGGCTTGGGGCGACAGATTTAGACTTTTCAAACCGCCGGAACTATGGTATACTAGGATCTCAGCGAGGTGAGAGGCATGGCGAAAGACGGCGTGAAGATCGTTGCCAAGAACAACAAGGCGCACCACGAATATTTCATTTTGGAGAAATACGAGGCGGGCATCGAGCTCTTCGGCACGGAGGTGAAGTCCATTCGCGCCGGCACGCTGAACCTCAAGGACGCCTGGTGCCAGATCAAGGACGGGGAGCTGTGGATCAAGCAGATGCACATCAGCCCCTACGCCCAGGGCAACATCTTCAACAAGGATCCCATGCGCCCCCGCCGCCTCCTGATGCACAAGCGGGAGATCAACCACCTCTTCGGCAAGGTCAAGCAGGAGGGGCTGGCGCTCATTCCCCTGTCAGTCTACTTCCGGGGTTCCCGGGTCAAATTGGAAATCGCCCTGTGCAAGGGCAAAAAGCTCTATGATAAACGCGACGACGCGGCCAACCGGGATGCCAAGCGGCAGATCGACCGCGCCATGAAGGAAAGGAACGTGCGATAATGGCAAATCCCATTGCAACCATCGAAATGGAAAACGGCGGCACCATCGTCTGTGAGCTCTATCCCGACATCGCGCCGGAGTCTGTGCGCAACTTCATCTCCCTGGC
>DVGD01000280.1 GCA_018712905.1 Candidatus Avoscillospira stercoripullorum
AAGGTGAGCCTGGCACTTCCCCGGGAGGAAGCCCTGGAGCGCATCGTCCGCCAGGTTGTAAAGCCCGGCTCCACCGCCACGGCCTTCGTCCGCGCCGCCGCCGAGGATGGCTACGACCGGCTCTTGGAGCCCTCTTTGGAGCGGGAGCTGCGCAGCGCTCTCACCGACCGCGCCTGCGAGGCGGCCATCGCCAACTTTGCCTTGAATTTAAAGCCCCTTTTGATGCAGCCGCCGGTGAAGGGACATGTGACCATGGGGCTCGACCCTGGCTACCGCATGGGCTGCAAGGTGGCGGTGGTGGACGCCACGGGCAAGGTGCTCGACACCGCCGTGGTCTATCCCACCTACGGTGAGAAGCAGAAGGAGGAGGCCATCACCAAGCTCTCTGGCTTGGTGCGCCGCCACGGCGTCACCCACATTGCCATTGGCAACGGCACCGCCTCCCGGGAGACGGAGCAGATGGCCGTGGAGCTGATCCGCCGGGTGGGAAATCTCTCGTATATGATGGTCAGTGAGGCCGGGGCGTCGGTGTATTCGGCCTCGCCCCTGGCTGCCGAGGAGTTTCCCCAGTTTGACGTGAATTTGAGAAGCGCCGTCTCCATCGCCCGGCGACTCCAGGATCCGCTGGCGGAGCTGGTGAAGATCGACCCCAAGGCCATCGGCGTGGGGCAGTACCAGCACGACATGCCGCCCAAGCGGCTGGACGAAGCCTTGGGCGGCGTGGTGGAGGACTGCGTCAACGCCGTGGGTGTGGACGTGAACACGGCCTCTCCCAGCCTATTAAAAAAAGTGGCGGGGCTGACCCCCACCACGGCAAAGAATATTGTGGCCTACCGGGAGGAGCACGGCTCCTTCACCGGCCGGCGGCAGCTTTTGAAGGTGCCCAAGCTGGGACCCAAGGCATTTGAGCAGTGCGCAGGCTTTCTCCGGGTGCCTGAGAGCGACCAAATCCTCGACAACACCGGCGTCCACCCGGAATCCTACGAGGCCGCCAAGACCCTCCTGACCCTCACCGGCTACGACCTAACAGACGCGGCGGCGGGAAAGCTCGCAGAATTGCCCCGCCGGGTGGAGACTCTGGGCTGGGCGGAGGCGGCGCAGCGCTGCGGCGTGGGCGAGCCGACGCTTCGCGACATTGTCAAGGAGCTTCTAAAGCCCGGCCGGGATCCCCGGGACGAGCTGCCCGCGCCCATCCTCCGCACCGATGTTCTGGAGATGAAGGACTTGAAGCCCGGCATGGTGCTCTCGGGCACGGTGCGCAACGTCATCGACTTTGGCGTGTTCGTGGACATCGGCGTCCACCAGGACGGCCTGGTGCACATCTCCAAGGTGTGCAAGAAGTTCATCCGGCACCCCTCGGAGGTGGTTTCCGTGGGCGACGTGGTCAAAGTAGTGGTGCTGGAGGTGGACGAGAAGAAAAAGCGCATTTCCCTCTCCATGCGCGATGTTCCGTCGTAGGGGCGGCAATCTGCCGCCCGGGTGCAGGGCGCACCGCAATGATCCACCGCACCGTAGGGCGGCATGCCCTCATGCCGCCGCCGGTAAGACCCCCGGCGATGCACCGCACCCTGTAGGGGCGGATTATATATCCGCCCGAGGGCAGTTGCGATTCCCGCAAGCCTTCCGCCGAACGCAACCTGGCACGGGCGCATATACAATGCGCCCCTACACCCGGGATCGGTGGCGCTTGCGGCAACGCGGGCGGGGATAAACCCCGCCCCTACGAGAAGATCGAAAGCGTGACGGTAGGGGCGGCCTTTATGGCCGCCCGTACCGCAGTCGAAATTTTGCGGAAAGCCCATGGAAACCGTACCCGCATGGGCGGGCGTTAGATCACCAGTCCGCCGTTCACCGGCAGCACCTGGCCGGTGACAAAGTCCGCCTCCAGGAGATACGCCATGGCCTTGACAATATCCGCCGGTTTCCCGTGGCACCCCAGGGGCGTCTCCTCCCGGATCGCGTCCATGGATTCTTTGTCCACATTGGCCACCATGTCCGTCTCGACCACGCCGGGAGAAACGGCGTTGACGCGGATGCCAGAGGGCGCGAGCTCCTTGGCCAGGGCTTTGGTCAGGGCGATCACTGCGCCCTTGGTGGCCGAGTAGCACACCTCGCAGGACGCGCCCACCTGCCCCCACATGGATGCCACGTTGACGATGACGCCCCGCTGCTTGTGCAGCATACTGGGCAGCACGGCGTTGACGCAGTGGTAAATCCCGTTGACATTTACCGCGAAGAGCCGGTTCCAGGTTTCCTCGTCGATTTGGTTGATTAAGCCGTAGTGTGCCAGGGCGGCGTTGTTGATCAGGGCGTCTGCGTCAAAGCCCGCCACCGCCATTTTCACGGCTGCGCCGTCGGCCACATCGCACTGCACCGCCTCGGCGCCGGTCTCCCGGGCGAGGGCTTCGGCCTTCTCCCGGCTGGAAGCGTACAGAAACCGCACCCGGTGCCCCTGGGCGGAAAAATAGCGCACGGCTTCTGCGCCGATGCCCCGGCTGCCGCCGGTGATGAGAATGTTCAAAGTCCTTTGCCTCCTTCGATGGTGCGCACCGAGTCGCGCTCGATGAGGGTGGTGGGAATTAGCTGCACGGCTGGAAAATCCTGGCCGTGCATCATGCGAAAGAGCGTCTCCATGGCCAGGCGCCCCATGTGCACCTTGTCCACGCCCATGGTGGTGATGGCCGGGCGGGTGTACTCGGAGATCACCAAGTCGTCCAGCCCCAAAAAGGAGATGTCCTCCGGCACGCGGAGCCCCAGCTTGGTCACAAAGCGGATGGCGTTGGCGGCGTAGGTGTCGCTGGCGCAGAACACAGCCGTGGGACGGGCAGGACCTGAGAGCATCTTCTCCATGGCATTGGTGGCGGGCTGGGGAATGTTATGGATGACTCGGTGGAGCCACTCCTCCCGGCATGGGAGGCAGCAGTCCCGCAGGGCGTCCTGGAAGCCCTGCATGGTGCGGCGATAGAATTCCTCGTGTCGGTCGGAGATGAGAAAGCCGATGTCCCGGTGCCCCTTCCCGGCCAGGTAGTGGATGGCGCGGTAGGTGGCGTCGTAATAGTTCACCTCGATGAGGGGAATGGTGCCGTCCTGGGGCACGTGGGAGTCCACACAGAGGTAGGGGAAGTGCTCCTCCTGCAGAAGATGAATCACCTGCTCGTTGCACACCTGGATGAAGATGACGCCGTCGGCGTCCTTGCTGTGGATGGCGCCCATGAGCTCGCCGCACTCGGTGTCGGTCTCCACGGCGGTGAAGATAATGCTGTAGCCCAGCACCTTGCTCTGGCGGAAGATTCCGGTGAGCACGTCCATGGCAAAGAGGTTGAAGAGGCTGAAGTCATACTGGCGCATGACAACGTGGACGGTGTTGCTGCGCTTTAAATTGAGGCGGCGGGTGTGAATGTTGGGGGTGAAGCCCGTCTCCTGGATGATCTGCTGCACTCGTTTGCGGGTGGCCTCAGAGACGCCGCCCCGGCCGTTGAGGACAAAGGACACGGCGGTGGTGGAAACCCCTGCCATGCGGGCGATATCGCGAATGGTCAATTTCTCCATATTTTCGCTCCTAAATGGACTTTTTGAAACTTTGCTGAATCTAAACTAAAATTATACATCATGTTAGTTAGAAAGACAAGGAGGAAGGCAAAATAAAAATAGGCGCTCCAGAAAAATCACCCTTGACATTCTATTCCCGGCGTGCTATATTATTTAAGCATCCTAGTGATGCC
>DVGD01000281.1 GCA_018712905.1 Candidatus Avoscillospira stercoripullorum
GGGGCTCTCGCCGAATTTGGCCACAGCCTCCTCCTCGGCGTAGTCCCGGAAGGGGATGGGGTTGCCCCAGAGGTTTTCCCTGTCCTCCACCAGTTCCCTCGGCTTACGGATGAGCTGGGTCACCGACACCGCCCCCTGGCGGATGGCCGTGGCCACGCAGTCGGCGCTGGTGTCGCCGGCGCCCACCACCACCACGCGCTTGCCCGCGGCGGTGAGGCTCTCGTCGCTGGGATGTCCCAGCAGGGCGCGGGTGGCCTCCTTGAGGTAGGGCAGGGCGTAGCTCACACCGGGCACCGCCCCCGCCTGGGGGAAGATCCGCGGCTCCGTGGCGCCGCAGGCGAGGATCACCGCGTCAAACTCCGATAGGAGCGTCTTGGCCATGGCCTCGTCCACGTTGGCGCCCACCCGGAACCGCACGCCCTCCCGCGCCATGAGGTCGATGCGCCGGAGGATCACCGATTTGTCGAGCTTCATGTTGGGAATGCCGTACATGAGAAGGCCGCCCAGGCGGTCGTCCCGCTCGAAGACCGTCACCGTGTGTCCCCGGCGGTTTAGTAGATCCGCCGCCGCCAGGCCACAAGGCCCCGAGCCCACCACGGCCACGGTCTTATCCGACCTCGCGGCGGGAATCCGCGGCTCCATGAGCCCCTGGTGAAAGGCGTTTTCGATGATGGTGCGTTCATTTTCCCTTATGGTCACGCTCTGGCCGTTCATGCCGCACACGCAGGCCGTCTCGCACAGCGCCGGGCAGACCCGGCCGGTGAATTCGGGGAAATTGTTGGTTTTTAACAGGCGGGAGAGGGCATGGCCGCCGTTTCCCTGCCAGGTCATATCGTTCCACTCGGGGATCAGGTTGTGGAGGGGGCAGCCGTAGACCTTCCCCTCCAGCGTCATGCCCGACTGACAGAAGGGTACGCCGCAGTTCATGCACCGGCCGCCCTGCTTCTGCCGCTCCTCCTTGGAGAGGGCGAAGTGGAATTCCTCAAAGTCGCCGATGCGCTCCCCCGCCGGCCGGGCGGGATCCTCCCGGCGGGCATAGTCCATAAATCCAGTGGGTTTTCCCATGATAGTCCCTCCTTCAGCGCGTCATGGAATAGAAGGCTTCGATCTCGGCCTCGCCGCGCTCCATGCCCTTGGCCTCCATGGCGGAGATCCGCTGGAGCATTTTGCGGTAGTCCTTGGCGATGACCTTTTTAAAGCTGGGAAGCCACTCGTCTAAGTCGCTGAGAATTTCCCGTCCCACCTGGGAGTTGGTGGCGGCCACGTGCTCCAAGAGTAGCGTCTTGAGTAGCTGCACGTCGTGCTTATCCTCCACGGCGCCCATCTCCACCAATTCCTTATTGAGCCGGAGGTAGAGGTCGTGGCGGCGGTCGAGGACGTAGGCCACGCCGCCGGACATGCCGGCTGCGAAGTTGTCGCCCACCTCGCCCAGGATCACCACCGTGCCGCCGGTCATATACTCACAGCCGTGGTTGCCCACGCCCTCCACCACGGCCATGGCGCCGGAATTGCGCACGCAGAACCGCTCGCCGGCCACGCCGGCCACGAAGGCCTTGCCGGAGGTGGCGCCGTAGAGGGCGACGTTGCCGATGATGACGTTCTCACTGGCCACGAAGGTGGCGTTTTTCGGCGGGTACACGGCCAGCTTGCCGCCGGACAAGCCCTTGCCGAAGTAGTCGTTGCTGTCGCCCTCCAGCTCCAGCGTCAGCCCCTTGGGGATGAAGGCGCCGAAGGACTGGCCGCCGCCGCCCACGGCCTGGATGCGGAAGGTGTCCTCGGGGAGATTGTTCCCATGGCGGCGGGTAATCTCCGCGCCGAAGAGGGTGCCGAAGGCGCGGTCGGTGCTGGTGACGTCCACGGTGAGGCTGGCGGGGGTGCCGGTTTCCAGGGCGTCGCCCAGCTCCTTTAAGAGCACCCGCTCGTCCAGGGTCTTTTCCAGGTGGAAGTCGTAGGCCTTGTCGGGATGGAAGCGCTGATCCTCGCCGATGTGGGGATCGCCCAGGATCGGGGAGAGATCCACGGCCTCGGCGCGCTGGCTCACGGACTTCTCCCGCTTTTTGAGGAAGTCCGTCCGTCCCACCAGTTCGTCCACGGTGCGAACGCCCAGGCGCGCCATGAGCTCCCGGAGCTCCTGGGCAACATACTTCATAAAGTTTTCCACATACTCGGGCTTGCCGGCAAAGTGCCCCCGCAGCTCGGGGTTTTGCGTGGCGATGCCCGCGGGGCAGGTATCCAGGTTGCACACCCGCATCATCACGCAGCCCAGGGTGATGAGGGGCGCCGTGGCAAAGCCGAATTCCTCGGCGCCCAGCATGGCCGCGATGGCCACGTCCCGGCCGGTCATGAGCTTGCCGTCCACCTCCAGCACCACCTGCTGGCGTAGGCCGTTGTCGATGAGCGCCTGGTGGGCTTCGGAGAGTCCCAGCTCCCAGGGAAGACCGGCGTTGTGGATGGAGGTGGCCGGGGCGGCGCCGGTGCCGCCGTCGTGGCCGGAGATCAGCACCACCTGGGCGCCTGCCTTGGCAACGCCCGCGGCGATGGTGCCGACGCCCGCCTCGGAGACCAGCTTCACCGAGATCCGCGCATGGCAGTTGGCGTTCTTGAGGTCGAAGATCAGCTGGGATAGATCCTCGATGGAGTAGATGTCGTGGTGGGGCGGCGGCGAGATGAGCCGGATGCCCGGGGTGGAGTGGCGGGTCTTGGCAATCCAGGGGTAGACCTTCTTGCCGGGCAGGTGGCCGCCCTCGCCGGGCTTGGCGCCCTGCGCCATCTTGATCTGGATCTCCTGGGCGGAGGTGAGGTAAGCCGAGGTGACGCCGAAGCGTCCCGACGCCACCTGCTTGATGGCGCTGCCGCGCTCGGTGCCCAGGCGCTCGGGCTCCTCGCCGCCCTCGCCGGAGTTAGACTTGCCGCCCAGGCGGTTCATGGCGATGGCCAGGCACTCGTGGGCTTCCTTGGAGATGGAGCCATAGGACATGGCGCCGGTCTTAAACCGCTTGACGATGGACGATACCGGCTCCACCTCGGAAAGGGGCACGCCCTCGGCGGGGAACACGAACTCCAGAAGTCCCCGGAGGGTGTGGGGCGTCTCGTTGTCAACCAATGCGGAATACTGCTTAAAGAGCTTGTAGTCGCCCCGGCGCACCGCCCGCTGGAGGAGGCACACCACCTGGGGATTGTACATGTGATCCTCTTTTTCCGGGCCGCAGCGCAGGCGGTGGTAGCCGGAGCTGTCCAGCGCGCCGTCGGTCTGGAGCCCCAGGGGGTCGAAGGCGCGGCTGTGGTAGTACTCTGTGCCCTCGGCGATCTCCTCGAGCCCCACGCCGCCCACGCGGCTGACGGTGTTGGTGAAGTACTGATCCACCACGTCCTTGCGGATGCCCACGATCTCGAAGATCTGGGCGCTCTCGTAGGACTGGATGGTGGAGACGCCCATCTTCGAGGCGATTTTCACGATGCCGTGGAGCACGGCCTTGTTGTAGTCGTCCACGGCCACGGAGTAGTCCTTGTCCAGAAGTCCCTCGTGGATGAGCTGGCGGATGCTGGCGTAGGCCAGGTACGGGTTCACCGCCCGGGCGCCGTAGCCCAGGAGGGTGGCGAAGTGGTGCACGTCCCGGGGCTCGGCGCTCTCTAAAATCACCGAGACGGCCGTGCGCTTTTTCGTGCGCACCAGGTACTGCTCCAGCGCCGACACGGCCAGAAG
>DVGD01000282.1 GCA_018712905.1 Candidatus Avoscillospira stercoripullorum
AAGGTATAGGGATCCTCCACCAGCGGCGGAAAGAAGTCCAACGTCTGGACAAAGGCCAGGTCATCGGTGAGGCGGTAGACCGCCGCGTCGTCGTGGCTGTCGTAGCCGATGAGCAAATCGGGATCCTCCGCGCCCCGGGGGATTTTTTCCAGAATCCGGCTTAAAATCCCGGCGCCCAGCTTGGCCGTGCAGCCGCCGCCCTTGCAGAAGAGCTTTTCCTCTCCCATGGCGTTCACCTCATTTCGTTATTCTTTTCTCAGTATAACAAATTTCACCCCCGGTTACAAGGCCGTAACCGGGGATGAAGAAAAATCGATTATTGCAGTGCTTCTTCGGGAAGTCCCAGCTCCCTTAGGGCTTCCAGGGTGTGGGTGGCTTCCGGGGTGACATACAGGGTTTCCCCGCGATCCCATGTGCCGTCCTGGTAGGTATATTGGAGGTACACGGACACATTGCCGGAAACCCCGTCCTCCGCCAGAAGGCCGGTCTTTCCCAGGGTTCCCAGGGAGACGTCCTTCCGCATGGCCTCCAGCAGGTTCTCCCCCTGCGCCGGGGTCATGTTGATCTGGTCGTAGGTGCCGAACTCCCCGCTGACGTATTCCACCGAGATCGAATCCAGCCGGATTTGATCGGATGTGAAGAAATAATTTTCCAAGAGCACGGTGGGATCGTTCTCCAAGACCTCCATGCGGTAGCCCAGGCTGCTGGGGTCGGGATCGGAGTGATCGCCGACGGGCAGGCGGTAGTACCGCTCCACCCGGCCGCCGTCCTTGAGATAATAGGTGATGCGGTAGGCGCGGAAGCTGCCCCGGTTCTCCTCCACCTCATGGCGGTTGGCCACAATCTCCTGGTGGAGGGCGATTGTTTTTTCAATGATGGTGGAGTTGTCTACCGGCTGCCTCCCATCCAGGCTGACGGACGCCACCCCATCCGCCTGGGGCACATACCGGGTGAAGCCGAAGACATCGTACCGGCAGGCCAGCAGCACCAGCGTCATGGCCACCAGCGCGCCGCCCAGGCGAAGGAAGTTCTTCTTTTGGAAGACGCGAATGGTCTTTTCCAGGAGCATCTCCGCGGCCAGAAAGCCCACAATGGAGGCAAAGAGGATGCACGGGAGCAGGGTTCCAAAATGAATCTGGCTGCTGTTCAGGATTAAGGTCGCGATGATCATGCCCAGGGTGAGGCCGCAGCAGAGGGTGACGCCGTAGCGGAACACCGGCTTGAGCCAGGAAACCGCGATGACGTCTCCCGCGCTCTCCATGCGCCGCCGCCGGAACAGCAGGAAGGCCAGGATGGCAAGGACAAGTCCCGCGGCGCCGAAGAGCAGCACCGGCTTCCAGCCGGTGAAAACGTAGCCAATGGTCTCGCCGCCGCGATTGAGCCACTCCACGGAGAAGATATTCCGGTTCAGGCAGTAATAGAGGGGCGAGAGCCACAGCGGCCACAGGTGCTGGCTGACGGAGAGGCCGAAGATCAGCGCATTGGCCACCAGCAGGAGCACGTACTCCAGCACCGGGGCGAGGAAATTGGCAATGAGATAGAGCACCGGCATGGCGGCCACATGCCCCGTGAGATGGGCGCAGAACACGGCCAGGCCATAGTAAAAGAGGAACATCAGCGTGGAACACGCCAAAAAGATCAGCGCCGGGAGCGCCACGTTCTCCCCCTTGACAACGCCTGCTGCCATGGTGAGCAGGGTGACTGCCAGGGCGGGCACCAGGTGGAAAAGAAGCCCCGACAGATAGCGGCTCACAAACTGCGTCTCCCGGCGGATGGGCAGGGAGGCATAGTGGTAGGCACTTCTGGTGCGGTAGAGCCAGGCAAACTGGAGCCAGGCCACCGCCAGGCCGTAGAAAAAGACGCCGAAGGTACCTGCCACCACCAGGCAGTCGAATAGATACCGCGTCAGCTCAAAGGGCACCAAATCCTGCCGGGTGAGTAGATACACCGGCAGAAGCAGAAGCCAGAAGAGGAGCCACAGCCCCCACAGCGGCGCGCCTTTGAGGAGACTCCGCCGCAGCAGGCCGGGATTATAAAAGGATGTCTTTGACGTCATAGTCCACACCTCCCAATTCATAGATAAAGACCTCTTCGAGAGAAAGGGGCAAAATGTCGCACAGCAGCGGGTGGCACTGGGCAAGTAGCGGCTGCACCGCGTCGGCATTGCCCCGGACGATCAGGGTCTGCACCCTGCCCACCACCGACTGGTGCACCACCTGGAGCTCCTCCGGCAGGGGCAGCTCCGCCACCAGCTGCACCTTGACCATATTGTCCTGAAGCGCCGACAGAGACCGCTCCAAGAGCATCTTTCCCTGGTGCATGATGCCCACGTGGTCGCAGATGTCCTCCAGCTCCCGGAGGTTGTGGGAGGAAACCAGGACGGTGGTGCCGTGCTCTGCCACATCGTCCAAAATCATGCGCATGATCTGCCGGCGCATCACCGGATCCAGGCCGTCCACCGGCTCGTCGAGGATGAGCACCTCGGGGCGGCAGGAGATGGCCAGCCAGAAGGCCGTCTGCTTTTGCATGCCTTTGGAAAAGCGGCGGATGGGCTGGCGCTGGTTGAGGGCGAAGACCTCCCCCAGGCGGTCAAACCGCCCTTCGTCGAAGCTTGGGTAGGCCGCAGCATAGAGCTTTTTGAGATCCCGGATGCTGTCGCCCCCCTCGAAGAAGATCTCATCGGGGATATAGACCATGACCTTTTTCTTTTCAGGATGCTCATAGATGGGCTGCTCGTCCAGGGTGATCTCCCCGGCGTCGGGACGGTAGATCCCCATCAGGCAGCGAATCAGCGTGGACTTGCCCGCGCCGTTGGGTCCCACCAGGCCATAGACCGAGCCCCGGGGGACGGTGAGGCTCAAGTCCGAAAGCGCCGGGAAGCCGTCAAAGGTTTTGGTGAGGTGTTTCACTTCAAGCATAGCTATCCTCCTGTTCCAGTTCGTCGAGCATGGCTACAAGCTCCGCCTTGGGCGTGCCCAGCCGCAAAAGCTCCTGGGCGGCTGCCCGAAACTCCCGCTCCTTGGCGCTGCGCCGCCCGGCGTCCACCTCCTGGAGCGCCGCCACAAAGGAGCCCTTGCCGCTGACGGAGTAGATGAACCCGTCGCTCTCCAGCTCCCGGTAGGCACGCTGGATGGTGTTGGGATTGATGGCCAGCTGACTCGCCAGCTCCCGCACGCTGGGCAAGCGCTCGCCGGTGGCCATGGCGCCGCTTAAAATCAAGCGGCACAGCCCTTCCTTGATCTGCACATAGATGGGACGGGCATCCCGGGGATTGATGACAAGCAAGAGAGCACCTCCTAACTGTACCAAGTTTATTAGTACGGTTAGTATACCCCCTTTCCAAGGATTTGTCAAGGCCAATGGCAGGATGGAAAATCAAGCACGGGTGCGTTTCACTATCCCCAATTTTTCGCCGTCAAAACTATGCAATTTATCTAAAAAAACACGCAAGTTCCTGCGATCTTCTCCGTTTCGGCCATTGTCTCCCGATGGAAAATGCGCTATACTGATAAACGGAAAACGGGGAAGTGGGTTTTTGCCTGTACCCCCTCGTGAAATGTGGATTCCCTTCCGGCAGTGCCGGACTGTATCTCATAGAAAAGGAGGAGAAACATCGTGAAGAAGATCATTCGCAAGCGCGAGTACAACACCGAGACCGCCACTGTGGTGAAAAAGCACACCGTTGGCACCTTCGGCGATCCCACCGGTTACGAAGAGACCCTCTATCAGACCGAGGACGGCTACTACTTCGTGTACGGCTGCGGCGGCGCTGAGTCCCCCTACGCGGAGGAGACCATTACCTGCATCGCCAAGGCCAAGGTGGATGCCTGGATTGAGGCGCACGCCTGATCCAACGCGCAAAAATTCCCGCAGAAGCAGCTTTTATGCTTCCGCGGGATTTTTTGTGCCATTGTGGAGGCGCACCTGTAGGGGTCGATCTCCGATCGACCCGTGGGCGGGGATAAACCCCGCCCCTACGAGAACACCGGAGGGTGTGGATCGCACCCGGAGCCGCTTCGCGGCGCGGGTCGATGTGGGCATCGGCCCCTACGCACCGGGTTGCGGGATTGTTCGTAGGGGCGGATGCCCACATCCGCCCGCAACCCCACGATTCCCACCCAGGTATCGCCGACC
>DVGD01000283.1 GCA_018712905.1 Candidatus Avoscillospira stercoripullorum
GCGCGCAATGAGCAAAACGTCATCGGTCACCTCCTGGACTCCATCAACGCCCAGGACTATCCCAGCAATCTTGTCACCGTCTTCGTGGTGGCCGACAACTGCACCGACGACACCGCCCGGGTGGCGCGGGAGCACGGCGCCGTGGTCTACGAGCGCTTCAACCACGTGAAGGTGGGCAAGGGCTACGCCCTCAACGAGCTCTTGGGACATATCGAGCAGGACTTTGGCCGCGTGTTCGACGCCTTTATGGTCTTTGACGCAGACAACCTTCTCGAGCCCAACTACATCACCGAGATGAACCGCACTTTCTCCGACGGCTATGAGATCATCACCAGCTACCGCAACTCCAAGAACTACGCTGACAACTGGATCTCCTCCGGCTATGCCCTGTGGTTCCTGCGGGAGGCCGCCTTCCTCAACCACTCCCGGCACCTTTTGAAGACCAGCTGCGCCGTCTCCGGCACCGGCTTCCTCTTCAGCCGCCGGATTTTGGAGCAGCGGGGCGGCTGGAACTTCTACCTCCTCACCGAGGACATCGAGTTCTCCATTGCCAACGTCATCGCCGGGGAGCGCATCGGCTACTGCAAGGACGCCGTCTTCTATGACGAGCAGCCCACCACCTTCCGCCAGTCCTGCCGCCAGCGGATGCGCTGGGCACGGGGTTATGTGCAGGTCTTCCAGGCCTACGGCCTTAAGCTCCTCACCGGTATTCCCAAGCGCAACGGCTTCGCCTGCTTCGACATGGCCATGGCCATCATGCCTGCCATCGTCCTCACTGTGGTGGGCATCGCTACCAACGCCGCTGCTGCCGTGCTGGGCTTCCTGGCCGGGCAGAATGTGCTCATCGCGCTGTGGTCTGCCACCCAGTTCCTGGTGAACAGCTATCTTCTCATGCTCTTCGTGGGCGCCGTGACCACCGCTTCCGAGTGGAAAAACATCCGAGCCACCACCGCCCAGAAGATCCTCTACACCTTCACCTTCCCCCTCTTTATGCTCACCTACATCCCCATCTCCTTTGCCGCCCTCTTCAAGCGCGTGGAGTGGAAGCCCATCGAGCACTCCGTGTCCGTCTCCCTGGCCGACATGAACCGCCGCGCCAGCTAACATTCCCATTCTTCCGCCGCAGCGAAAACGCTGCGGCGGATTTTTTTGTTCCGGTTTTCCCGGCTCCGGTGCCAAATTCCCTTTTTACCCACTTGTGCTTTGCCAGGAAATAGGTTACAATAATGTCATCTATCCGTATCCCCTGCCCGCGGGTATTCTGCCCGTAGGGCTGCTCTTTGCCCCAGTGGGGCTTTAATGGAATGGTAAGGAGGTTCCTCTATGATTCGTCTATCTACGGACCGGGGGCTCATCGCCGTGGACAGCGCTGTCTACACCAACATCGCCGGGCACGCCGCCACCAACTGCTTCGGCGTCAAGGGCATGGTCGTGCGCTCCATGACCGACGGCCTGGTTCATCTGCTGCGCCGGGAGGCCATGGGCAAGGGCGTGAAGGTCGCCTTCTGTGAGGACGGCTCCATCGTCATCGACCTGCATATCATGGTCAATCGGGGCGTTAATCTGGCCGCCATCGGCGCTTCCATCATCAGCGAAGTCAAATACAATGTCACAAAATCCACCGGTACTACCGTCAAGGCCGTGAACGTCTATGTGGATTCCATCACTGTGGATTAAGTGTGAAATCACACATGGAGGTGTAATACTTTGATGATTACCATGGACGGTGCGGCATACCGGAGAATGCTTCTCTCCGCCGCCGCTTCCATTGAACGAAATAAAGAAGCCATCAACGAGCTCAACGTCTTCCCCGTGCCCGACGGCGACACCGGTACCAACATGAGCATGACCCTCAATACCGCCGCCCAGGATCTCAAGCGGGTGGAGAATCCCACCCTCACCAAGGCCGCCGACATCGCCGCCTCGGCCATGCTCCGTGGCGCCCGGGGCAACTCCGGTGTCATCCTCTCTCTGCTCTTCCGCGGCTTTTCCAAGGCGCTCAAGGGTCTGGAGGAGACCGACGGCGTGGGTCTCGCCAGCGCCATCAACGCCGGTGTGGAGGCCGCCTACAAGGCCGTGATGAAGCCTGCCGAGGGCACTATTCTCACCGTCTCCCGCCTCTCCGGCGCCGCTGCGGCGGAGTTTGCCGCGGAAAATCCCGACCTGGACGCTACGTTGGTGCGCGCCATCGAAGTCGCCAAGGAAGCTCTGGCCGAAACCGTCAACCAGAACCCGGTGCTCAAAAAGGCCGGTGTGGTGGACGCAGGCGGCATGGGCTTTGTGACCATCCTCGAGGGCATGCTCTCCTCCCTCCGCGGCCAGGACATTGAGCCGCCCGCCGAGGGCGAGACCAAGGCCGGCGCCGACTTCGCCGCCCTCACCGATGAGGATATCACCTTCACCTTCGACACGGTGTTCATCGTCCGCAAGACCACCGACAAGCCCATTGAAGCCTTCCGCGCCTATCTCAGCTCCATCGGTGACAGCCTGGTCATCGGCGAGGATGACGACGCCTTCAAGGTGCACGTTCACACCGACATCCCCGGCGCCGCCCTCACCGAGGCGCAGAAGTACGGCACCCTGGAGCTGGCCAAGATTGAGAACATGCGCACCCAGTA
>DVGD01000284.1 GCA_018712905.1 Candidatus Avoscillospira stercoripullorum
TGTGGAAAGAGACTGCCCAGCGCCAAGGCTGCCAGCGGCCAGAGCGCCGCGACAGCGCATGACCACCACCGCCCCACCAGAATCAGCTTTGGCCAGTTGCGGTTGTTGATGGCCACGCCAGGCAGGTTCATGCGGAAGGGTCCGTCGGAGACCGCGCCGATGCGGTCGAGGTCATGGTAGTAGGGCAAGGTGCGCTTGACAAAAAAGCAGAAATATGCCCCGAAGATCAGCGCCAGCACCGCTAGGGTTGAAACGGTTGTGGATGGCACGGCCAGGCGGTGGTTGCCCCAGAGCCCCAGGCCGCAGACCACCGTCGCGACAAGATAGCGCACCGGCCAGGGGCTTTTCTCTTGAAAGGCGCGGCTCTTCCCGCCCGGATACTGGATGGCTGTTTTCACCAGGGCTTCCACCTGCTCCGGCGGCAATGGCTTTTCTCCCCGCTCACCCAAGAGAAGCTCCGTCACCGTCACGCCCAGCGCTTCAGAGAGAGGGATGAGGATGGCTGTATCCGGAACGCTGACGCCGGTCTCCCATTTGCTCACGGCCTTGTCTGAGAGATAGAGCCGGCTTGCCAGTTCCTTCTGAGTCATGCCCTGTTCCTTGCGCAGCGCCGTCACAAAGGCGCCGAATTTTTGCTTATCCAATTCATACATGGCTTTCACCTCTGGCCTCATTGTAGCAAACCAGGGGAAATTCCGCAATCGAACCGTAAGAGAGTGGGAGATTACGGCGTAAACAGGGCACAGAGGGCTTGGTAGATCTCCGGTGGAATCTGGACACAGACGTCCCACAAGCCCTGGTAGCGGACGTAGCCGCCTTCACTCAGACGCAGGTGGACGGTGGTGCCATTGGTAAGCGCTAAATAGAAATGGTATTCCTCCAAGTCCACCAGGCTGGGCTGTACCTGATCGCTGGGCAGAAATTCCGCCTCGTCGATTGCTGCAAGGAAGTCCGAGAGGGCTTCCTCGCTCTGGAATGGATGCACCTCTCCCTGGGAGTGGTACCAGTCTTGTTCTCTCACCCTATATACCGCAAAATAGAGGCGTTGGTTTCGCGGTTCCGGGTTTTTTTGCGTGAGCCATCAGGGATCCAGACGCACAACGGCCCACGGTCACGCCCCCGGACGCTTCGTAGGGGCGGGGTTGATCCCCGCCCGCGGGTCGATCGGAGATCGACCCCTACAGGGTGCGGTGTACCGCCGGGGGCTTTGCGGGAATCGCGGGTGCCCGACGGGCGGCCATAAAGGCCGCCCCTACGACATCACCGGGGGGCTTACGGGCGGCAGATTGCCGCCCCTACGACGTCTATGGGACTGCAAAAAACCCCGGACTGCTGTGCAGCCCGGGGCGATATTCTTCTTATTTCTGGTTCATTTCCTTGAGGGCATCCTTGCGGGAGAGGTTCACGCGACCCTTCTCGTCGATCTCCATGACCTTGACCCAGGTCATGTCGCCGATGTTCAGGACGTCCTCCACCTTCTCCACGCGGCGGTTCTCCAGCTTGGAGATGTGCACCAGGCCGTCCTTGCCGGGCGCCAGCTCGACGAAGGCGCCGATGGGCAGGATGCGCACCACCTTGCCGTAGTAGAGCTTGCCCACCTCGGGGACAAAGCAGATATCGTCCACCATCTTCTTGGCGGCCAGGGCGGCGGCGGAGTCCACCGCGGAGATGAACACGGAGCCGTCGTCGTCGATGTCGATCTTGGCGCCGGTATCGGCACAGATCTTCTGGATGGTCTTGCCGCCGGAACCGATGACCTCGCGGATCTTGTCCACGTCGATCTTCATGGAGATCATCTTGGGGGCAAACTCGGAGACCTCGGCGCGAGGCTCGGCAATGCAGGGCAGCATGATCTCGCTGAGGATCTCCAGGCGCGCCTTGCGGCAGCGCTCCAGGGCGTCGGCAATAATTTCCATGGTCAGGCCGTCGTTCTTGAGATCCATCTGGATGGCGGTGATGCCCTCGGTGGTACCGGCCACCTTGAAGTCCATCTCGCCGTGGAAGTCTTCCACGCCCTGAATGTCGGTGAAGGTGCGCCACTCGCCGGTCTCCTTGTCGGAGATGAGGCCGCAGGAAATGCCGGCCACGGGGCGGCGGATGGGCACGCCGGCGTCCATGAGCGCCAGGGTGGAGCCGCAGATGGAGCCCTGGGAGGTAGAGCCGTTGGAGGAGAGCACCTCAGACACCACGCGGATGGCGTAGGGGAACTCCTCCACGGAGGGGATCACGGGGTAGAGCGCCTTCTCGGCCAGGTTGCCGTGGCCGATCTCCCGGCGGGAGGTGGAGCGGCTGGCACGGGCTTCGCCGGTGGAGAAGGAGGGGAAGTTATAGTGGTGGATATAGCGCTTGGACTCCTCCGGCCAGATGGTGTCCAGCTTCTGCGCCATGGAGAGGGTGTTCAGCGTGCAGATGGAGAGCACCTGGGTCTGGCCGCGGGTGAAGAGGCCGGAGCCGTGTACCCGGGGCAGCACGCCCACTTCGGCGGCCAGAGGACGGATCTCGTCCATGCCGCGGCCATCCACGCGCTTGCCGGCCAAGAGCCACTTCTTGACCACCTTTTTCTGCATCTTGTAGAGGCAGACCTCGATGTTGATGTCATAGTCCTCGTACTTGTCGGCAAACTTCTCGGCGAAGTCCAGCCGGGTCTTGGCCAGGCGCTCCTCGCGGACGTTCTTGTCGGGGGTGTCCAGAGCGTACTCGATCTGATCCATGCCGTAGGCACACAGGTCGTCCAGGAGATCATGGTTCACGGCAGCCTTCTCGAAGGTGAACTTGGGCTTGCCGATGGCGTCAACAATGGTGTTGATAAAGGCCACGATCTTCTTGTTGGTCTCGTGAGCCAGCTCGATGCCCTTGAGGAGCACGTCCTCCTTGACCTCGTTGGCCTCGGTCTCGATCATGACCACCTTCTCAGCGGTGGAGGCGATGGTGCAGAACATCTTGGCCTTCTCGCGCTGCTCGCTGGAGGGGTTGATGATATACTCGCCGTCCAGATAGGCAACCTCGGTGGTGGCCATGGGGCCGTTCCACGGCACATCGGAATAGGCGGTGGCGATGAAGGCGCCCAGGGAGGCGACCACCTCCACGGGGTTATCGTGGTCGTTTGCGAGGACAGTGCAGGTGATGACCACGTCGTTGCGCAGCTCCTCGTCGAAGAAGGGGCGCATGGGGCGGTCGATGAGGCGGCTGGCCAGGATGCCCTTCTCGGAGGGACGGCCTTCGCGGCGGTTGAAGCTGCCAGGGATGCGGCCGACGCTGTACATCCGCTCTTCAAACTCTACGGTCAGGGGGAAGTAGTCGATGCCGGCCTTGGGCGCGGAAGAGGCCACCACGGTGGTGAGCACCACGGTGTCGCCATAGCGGCAGATGCACTCGCCGTTGGTGAGCTCGGCCACCTTGCCGGTCTCCACGGTGAAGGTACGGCCGCCAATCTCGGTTTCGAAGATATGGTGGTTGGGGAATGTTTTCTGAATGACCATATGATACCTCCTATTGATCTTGAGGCTTCCTATGGGAGATTTAGCACTTGAAACGATGGCCGAAGCCTTCGGCAACCCTTTCAACTGCTAAAGCCGAGCCCATAGAAAGCGGTTGTTGCACGTATGGGCAGACAGGATACCCCGTCTGCCCATATTGCGTTTCTTACTTACGAATGCCCAGCTTGGCGATGCAGGCACGGTAGCGGTTGATGTCCTTCTTGGCCAGGTAGTCAAGGAGGTTGCGGCGCTTACCGACCATCATCAGAAGGCCACGACGGGAGTGGTTGTCGTGCTTGTGCACCCGCAGATGCTCGGTGAGCTCGTTGATGCGGGCGGTGAGAATGGCAATCTGCACCTCGGGAGAGCCGGTGTCGCCCTCGTGGGTAGCATTGGCGGCGATGATAGCGGTCTTGTCTTCTTTGCGGATCATGTTCAGTTCCACCTTTCAAAATATTTCCCGCGTTTCTAAGTAACGGGTCGGCAGAATGCCCGCGTGTAAGCCAGGCTGTCTCCCGAAACTGAGAAATGGGGTACCGGCACGTAGCCAGCTTGATTAGCTTACCACAGTTTTTCGGAAAAGTAAAGATCAATTTACGATTTTCGGGCAGCGGGCGGCCATAAAGGCCGCCCCTACAGACACGCCTTCCGATTTTTCGTAGGGGCGGGGTTGATCCCCGCCCGTGCCGCCCTACGGTTTTTTGGCGGCCAGCTTGGCAATGTCTTCAAAGCGGGCGTTGACCCTGCCGTAGTTTTCCCTTCGGTGGGGAAGCAGGCAGCCGGTGCAGTCCTTGCGGCCTTGCTCCGTATAGCGGAAGTTGCCGCCGCACTTCTCCCCCAGGGCATAGAGGGGGCAGTAGCAGAAGAGGCAGTTGAAGTTCTCAGGATCTGCCCCCTGGTGGCAGGGGAAATATTCGCAGTCGCGGTTTTGAAAAAAGGAATAGTGCTTCCCTTCCCAGTGTTCCATATTGCGATCCTTTCTATTTGAGCTTTTCCGGGAGCTTGGGGTCGGGGGTCACGTAGACCGTGCGGTACTCGTGGTAGATGACCATGCCCGGCTTGGCGCCCACGGGCTTCTTGACCTGCTTCACCGGCGTCACGTCCACGGCCACGTTCTGCCCCTCCCGCGCCTGGGAGTACCAGGCAGCCAGCATGGCGGCCTCGGTGATGGTCTCGTCCCCCGGCGTCTTCCCGCCACAGGCGATGACCACGTGGCTGCCGTGGAGCTTCTGGACGTGGAGCCAGAGATCCCCCTTCTGGGATTCCTTCAAAGTCAACATGTCGTTCTGGCGGTTGTTCCGCCCCACCCGGATCAGATAGCCCTCAGAGGAGGTGAACTCCCAGGGCTTGGTGGGGGCGAGCTTCATCTTCTTTTTCTTGTCGGTATCCCGGACGTAGCCCCCCGCCACCAGCTCAGCGCGGATCTCCTGGACGTCCTGCTCCGTCTCAACGCGCTCGAGCTCATCTAAAATGCTGCTCACATAAGCAAGCTCCACCTCGCCCTTGGCGATCTGCTCGGTGAGCACCCGCTGGGCGGTCTTGGCGCGGTTATAGTCCTTATAAAACTTGGCGGCGTTCTGCTGGGGCGAGAGCTGAGGCGAGAGCGGAATGTCGATCTCCTGCATCTCCGGGTCGTAGAAGTCCACGGCGGTGAGCCGCGCCTGCCCCCGGGTCATGGTGTGGAGATTGGCCGTGACGATGTCCCCCAGCTGCCGCAGGCGCTCCCGGTCGGCAGCGGCGGTGATCTCCCGGCGCTGGTTTTCCAGCTTGCGCGCCGTGCGGTCGCGGAGATTCACCATGGCCTTGTGAAGGCTCTGGGTCTTCTGGCGCATGCGCTCGGCGTGATCCCGCCGGGCGTAGAATTCATCGAGCAGTGCGGAAAAGCTCGCCGCCTGCTCCTGCTCCACATACGTTCCATACTGCTTGATTGGCAGGAAGGTAAAGTCCCAGGGCTTTCCCTCCTGGAGCAAAAGCACCGGCTTGGGAGCTTGGAGCAGTCCCTGGATGGCGCCATAGAGGCTCTTCCCCAGCGCCTTTCTGGTCTCCAGGGAGCATTCGCCCAGCTCCGCGTCCACATCTCCCAAAAGGCGATGGGCAAGCTCCCGGCAGATGAGGGGCGAGAGGCCGCGGTAGCGCTCCAAAAGCCACTTCTGCAGGCGCTTTTGCCCCTCCAGGGTGAGAAGCGCCTGGGTAATACTCTCCTCGCTGTCGGCCAGGGGATCGAGCTTGTCCGGCACCGGCGGGAGGTGGTAGAACAGTCCCGGCAGGATCTGGCGCTTGTCGCTCATCTCAAAGTCGATGCGGCGCATGCAGTCGATGATGTGCCCGTCGCCGCCGGTGAGAACCAGGTTGGCGCCGCGCCCCATCATCTCCACAATGAGGTGCTTTTCCACCAATTCTCCCAGCTCGTCCATGCACTCCAACGTGAGATCCACCAGCCGCTCCATGGGCGGCTGGGTGAGCGCCGTGATGCGGCCGCCGGAGAGATGCTTGCGCAAAAGCATACAGAACATGGGCGGCTGGGCGGGATTTTGAAGGGGCGCCTGGGTGATGTGCATCCGGGGACTTCCCGGCGCAGCAGAGAGAAGCAGCCGCCCCGAGCCGCCGGCGCCGTGGAACTGGAAGACCACCTGATCCCGCACGGGCATTTGGATTTTATCGATCCGCGCCCCCAGGAGCTTGGGTGTGAGCTCCCGGGTGAGGGCAGAGAGAAACAGGGCATCAAAGGGCATGGTCATCCTCCTCCATGGTCAAGATGAAGAGCTCGTTGATCCGCTCCCGCCGCCCCAGAAGATAGAGGGCGCCGAAGAGGCACTCCAGCCCCGTGGCCTTGGCGTACTGCTGATGGGTGGCGCCCTTGGGCACGGCGTGGACGTGGGCATTGCGTCCCCGGCGGTAGATGGCCTGCTCTTCTTCGGTCAAAAGGGGCAGCATCCGATCCATCCGGGCAGCCTGGGCAGGGGCAGCCACATGCGCTACCGTGGCGCGGTGGAGCGCACCCACCTTGGCGCCGCCGTGGCTGCAAAGCCACGTGCGCACCAAAAGCTCAAAGACACAGTCGCCCATATGGGCAAGTCCCAGAGCGGTCATCTCATTGATTTCCAGCTTGGGAAGCTTTGGTTCAAAGTAGTTTTCCATGGATTCCTCCAACCATACGGATTTTTCCAGCGCATCAAAAATTTCCGGGCGCAAGAAAAAGCCTCGCAGAGTTTCGCCGCCGCAGCGGCGAAATAAAGTTAAATCGCGATTTCCGGGGACATGCGCATCGGAAATCGCACAATACGCCCCAAAAGGTTCGACAGCTTTTCGAAGAAAACCGAGATCCTTTTGGGGCGCAGCTCTTTTTGTCAAAAAAGCACTGCTTTTTTGACAGTTTAAAAAATGCGCTGCCAGGCAGCGCATTTTCCGTCAGTCAACGATTTCCACAGAGACCTTTTGCCCGTCTCTCTGAGCCACCGCTTTGATGATGGTTCGGATTTCCTTGGCAATGCGACCCTGGCGGCCGATGACCTTGCCCATGTCCGCGGGGGCGACCCGCAGCTCCAGCACCGTGTTTTCTCCGGGGATCTCCCGCACCGTGACGGCGTCGGGATCGTCAACCAGATTTTTTGCCATATACAGCAAAAGTTCTTTCATCGTCTCACTCCTTCGTAAGACTTACAGCACGTTTGCCTTCTTGAGCAGCGCTCTCACGGTGTCGGTGGGCTGGGCGCCGTTCTTGATCCAGTTCTGCGCCTTCTCCGCGTCCACCTTGATGGTGGCGGGGTTGGACAGGGGATCATAGGAGCCGATCTCCTCGATGCAGCGGCCGTCGCGGGGGCTGCGGGAATCGGCGACAACGATTCTGTAGTAAGGGTTCTTCTTTGCACCCATTCTTCTCAGTCTGATCTTGACCATTTCGGGTTCACCTCCAAATATCTTCATCAATCTATAGCGGGTATCGAATGATACGCAGCTTGCTTACATACCGGGCATGCCGGGGAAACCGCCGCCCATGCGCTTGAGGCGCTTCATCTTCTTGGCCGCGCCGGGGCCGGAGAACTGACGGATCATGTTGTTCATCACGTCGAACTGCTTTAAAAGCTTGTTCACGTCCTCCACCTTGACGCCGGAGCCTGCGGCCACGCGGCGCTTGCGGCTGTGGTTTAAGCAGGAGGGGTTCTCCCGCTCGTAGGGCGTCATGGACTGGATGATCGCCTCGGTGCGCGCCATGGCCTTCTCGTCCACGGTGGCGTTCTTCAAGGCCGCGGCATTGACGCCGGGCATCATCCCCAGCACGTCCTGGAGATCGCCCATGTTTTTAAGCTGAATGAGCTGATCGTAGAAGTCCTGGAGGGTGAATTTATTGCTGCGGAGCTTTTGCTCCAGCTCGGCGGCCTTCTTCTGGTCGAAGGCCTGCTCGGCCTTTTCAATGAGCGTGAGCACATCGCCCATGCCGAGGATTCGCGAGGCCATGCGGCCGGGGTGGAAGGGCTCGATGCTGTCGAGCTTCTCGCCGGTGCCGATGAACTTGATGGGCTTTCCCGTGACGGCCTTCACCGAGAGGGCTGCGCCGCCCCTCGCGTCGCCGTCGAGCTTGGTAAGCATCACGCCGTCGATGTCCAGCCATTCGTTGAAGGTCTGGGCGGCGTTGACCGCGTCCTGACCGGTCATGGCGTCCACCACCAGCAGGATCTCCGTGGGATTCACGGCGGCCTTGATGGACTTGAGCTCGTCCATGAGCGCCTCGTCCACATGGAGCCGTCCGGCAGTGTCGAGGAAGACCATGTCGTTGCCGTGGCGCACGGCATGGGCAACGGCGGCCTTGGCAATGTCCACAGGATTGGTCTTGCCCATCTCGAAGACGGGGATGTCCAGCTTTTCGCCCACCACCTGCAATTGCTTGATGGCGGCGGGACGGTAGATATCGCAGGCCACCAGCAACGGGCGGCGGCCTTGCTTTTTGAAGAGGCCGGCCAGCTTGGCGCCGTTGGTGGTTTTACCGGCGCCCTGCAAGCCCACCAGCATGATGATGGTAGGCGGCTGGGACGCCAGGTGCAGCTTCTGATTTTCGCTGCCCATGAGGGCGGTGAGCTCCTCGTTGACGATCTTCACGATCATCTGGGCGGGGGTGAGGCTCTCGAGTACGTCGCTGCCCACGGCGCGGGCGGACACCTTTCCGATGAAGTCCTTGACGACCTTATAGCTGACGTCGGCCTCCAAGAGCGCCAGGCGGATCTCCCGCATGGCGGCCTTGACGTCGGCCTCGGTGAGGCGGCCTTTGCCCCGCAGCTTTTTAAACGCCGCTGCGAGCTTTTCAGTCAAACCCTCAAATGCCATTTGTTACTCCTTTATCTCCTGGGCAGCTGCCAGGATGGTATCGGCCAAGTTCTCTGCCTGGGGCACGGCGCGAAGGGCGGTGGCCGCGCGGACAATCTTGTCCAGCGCCTGCTGCTGATGCCTGGCACGCGCCACGCAGCCGAGCTTTTCCTCCATCTCCTCCAGCGCCTGCTCGGCGCGGGCGAGAAAGTCGTGGACGCCCTGGCGGGAGATCCCGGCCTCCTGGGCGATTTCTCCCAGGGAGAGATCCTGGTTATAGTATAGGTCAAAGCAGGTGCGCTGCTTCTCCGTGAGCAATTCCCCGTAATAGTCCAA
>DVGD01000285.1 GCA_018712905.1 Candidatus Avoscillospira stercoripullorum
GTGCGGATTTTGAAACTTTCAAAAAAGTTTCAAAATCCTGTTTGATTGAACGCGCGGTGGGCTTTTTGCCCCCCGCACACCCCCCCCGCTGCTCTGTCCCATCAGTCTTCTGCGGGGTTTTTCAACAGTCTGACCCTTACGGGCACAGCTGGGGAAAAATGTATGTTTCCAAATTGTAACTTTTCGATGAAATTGAGAGAAAATTGGTTCACAGAATCGAGGCGCAACGCTAGAATGAGCACGAACTCCGAACGCAGGTGAGGACAATTTCTGCGGCGTTATGCCGAATTGGTTGATCTCTTCTGGTGGCGGGTTTTTATTTTGCTGTAACATATATTTAAAGGAGGTTGTTCCATGAGAAAAGTAAGATGGGGGAGTATCCTACTTGGCCTGATGATGCTCCTCACGCTGCGGACTGTGACGGCATTTGCAGCCGAGACAACGGTCGCAGCCACAGATAATGCGGCTGCCAATGGGCAGGCGCTGGTGGATGCTGTGAGCCAGGCATCCGAAGGGGATACCATTGTCATTTCCGCAGGGACATATGACTTGCCAAAAAACACCTATGTCCGTTTTTACTGGATCGGTTCATTGGCCATGGGGGATTTTTGCGCAGAAAAAAACAGCCGCCACAATGGGTGCCCCCTGGTACGCAAAATGCAGAAAATGGGGCTGAAATTCAGCCCCAACACAATTACTCTATCATGAAAGCCAGAAAGCGTCAATAATAAGACGGTGAAATTTCAGGATTTCTCCCATTTGCACAGGAAAAGCGCAATAAATTTATGGGGTATTCCGTCTTGCAAAAATCCCTTCCAGGGGGTATGATAAAGACACAAAAGGAAATGAACTTCAAAGAAAAAGAACATTTCCCATACCGCAGAAAGCGAGGTTAGCCACAGATGGAACCCACCTTTGAAGCGGAATAGCCCTTGACGAGTTGCAGTGATTAGGCAATCTTGTCAAGGGCTATTCTGCGTCTATCTCCGGCTGCCCCGTCCCTTGCCGCCTCTGGCAGGGGGCGTTTTTTTGTCCCGCTGCCCCCGATGGCTGGAGGTGGGCTTCTTGGGCATGGGCTTGGAGCGCTCGCCCGGCGCAGGCGGGATGAGGCACTTTTTCCCGTAGCCAATGAGATCGGTGCGCCCGGCCTTTACCAGCGCTTCGTGTACCAGGCGGTAATTTTTCGGGTTTTTATATTGGATCAGCGCCCGCTGCATGGCCTTTTCATGGGGATTGGTGGGCACGTATACCGGCTTCATGGTGCGCGGATCCAGGCCGGTGTCGTACATCACCGTGGACACTGTAGAGGGCGTGGGGTAGAAGTCCTGCACCTGCTCGGGGTTGTAGCCGATGTCCCGGAGGTACTCGGCCAGGGCGACGGCCTCCTTTAACGTGGAGCCGGGGTGGGAGGACATGAGATAGGGCACCACAAACTGCTTGAGCCCCATCTGCCGGTTGAGCCGGTCGTACTTTTCGAGAAACGCCTCATAGACCCGGTTCCGGGGCTTTCCCATGAGGTCGAGCACCGCGTCGGCCACGTGCTCCGGCGCCACCTTCAGCTGGCCGGATACATGGTATTTCACCAGCTCCTTGAAGAAGGTGTCGTTGTGATCGGCTAAGAGATAGTCAAACCGGATGCCGCTGCGGATGAAGACCTTCTTCACCCCCGGGAGCTTGCGGAGCTTCCGCAGGAGGCTCAGATAGTCGCTGTGGTCGGCCTTGAGGTTTCTGCACGGCGTGGGGAAGAGGCACTGCCGGTTCTGGCACACGCCCTTGGTGAGCTGCTTGTCGCAGGCCGGGTGGCGGAAGTTGGCCGTGGGGCCGCCCACGTCGTGGATGTAGCCCTTGAAGTCCGGGTCGGCGATGATCTTCTCGGCCTCGGCCAGGATGGATTCATGGCTTCTCGCCTGGATGATCCGCCCCTGGTGGAAGGTGAGGGCGCAGAAGCTGCATGCGCCGAAACAGCCCCGGCAGGAGACCAGGCTGAACTTCACCTCGGCAATGGCCGGCACGCCGCCCAAGGCTTCATAGCTGGGGTGGTAGGTTCTGGCGTAGGGCAGATCGTAGACGTGATCCATCTCAGCCTGGGTCAGAGGCTTCTGAGGCGGATTTTGCACTACAAAGAGGTTCTTTCCATAGGGCTCCACCAGCCGCTTGGCGGTGAAGGGGTCGGTGTTCTGGCTCTGGATGCGGAAGCTCTCGGCATACTTTCTGCCGTTGGCCACGATCTCCTCATAGGAGGGCAGCACGATCTGCTCCACGGCGCCGTCGGGCTCCTTGCAGGAAAACACCGTGCCGTCGATCCAGGTGATGTCCTTGGCTTTCATGCCGCTATTGAGGGCGTCGGCAATCTCCACCACCGCCCGCTCTCCCATGCCGTACATCAGAAGGTCTGCCTGGGAATCGAGAAGGATAGAGCGCTTGCGCTTGCCCGACCAGTAGTCGTAGTGGGCGAGGCGCCGGAGGCTTGCCTCGATGCCGCCCAGAAGAATGGTGGCGTGGGGATAGACCCGGCGGATGAGGTTACAGTAGACCACCGCCGCGTAGTCCGGCCGCTTGCCCATGACGCCGCCGGGGGTGAAGGCGTCAGTCTCCCGGCGGCGCTTGGAGACGGAGTAGTGGTTGACCATGGAATCCATATTGCCGCCCATGACGAGAAAGCCCAGCCGTGGCTCTCCCAGGGCGCGGATGGAGTCGGGATTTTTCCAGTCCGGCTGGGAGAGGATGCCCACGTTGTAGCCCGCATCCTCCAGCACGCGGCTGATGATGGCGTGGCCGAAGGAGGGATGATCCACGTAGGCGTCGCCGATGACGTAGACGAAGTCGCACTGCGTCCAGCCCCGGTCTTCCATATCCTGCTTGGAGATGGGGAGAAATTCAGCCATACGCGCCTCCTATCTGGTGCCGGTGGAGCCGAAGCCCCCAGTGCCCCGCTGGGTGTCGGACAGGGTGTCCGTTTCCAAAAACTGCGCCGTGAGATAGGGCACCAGCACCAGCTGGGCAATGCGCTCTCCGGGCTCGATCACCTGGGTCTGGCTTCCGTGGTTATGGATGGCGGTTTTCAGCTCCCCGCGATAGTCGCTGTCGATGACGCCCACCTTGTTGGCCGGCGCCAAATCCCGCTTGAGGGCAAGGCCGCTGCGGCCGAACACCAGCCCCACATAGCCCCGCGGGATCTCCACGGCCAACCCCGTGGGGATCATTTTCGTCTCGCCGGGGGCGATGGTCACGGCTTCGGGCAGGCAGGCGCAGAGATCCGCCCCGGCGGCCTCCGCCGTGGCGTAAACCGGCAGCTTGGCCGCCGGATGGAGCTTTTTCACAGGTACTTCCATGGCGCGTATCCTTTCTAAGAGATTACCAGGCGGCACGGATGATGCCGCCGCCCAAGAGCAGGGAGCCGTCGTAAAATACCGCCGACTGTCCCGGCGTCACGGCGCGCTGGGGCGCATCGAAGATCACTACCACGCCGCCGTCCCGGGGACGGAGGGTGCAGGGGGCGGCCTGCTGGCTGTAGCGTATTTTGGCCTGGGCGCGGCGGGGCGCGTCCAGGGTGTCGAAGGGGATGAAGTTCACCTGTTCCACCGCAACGTGGCGGCGGTAGAGGGCTTCATCCGGCCCCAGGCGCACATTGCCGCCGGGCTCTTTGTCCACCACATAGATTCGGCTGCCGTAGGCCACCTCCAGCCCCCGCCGCTGGCCGATGGTGTAGGCCTCCATGCCCTTGTGGGCGCCCAGATCCATTCCATCGGGGGCGATGAAGTGGCCGGGGTGGAGGGAGACGCCGTCAGCCTGCAGGAAGGCCAGATAGTCCCCGTCAGGGATAAAGCAGATATCCTGGCTGTCATGCTTGGAGGAGACGGAGAGTCCCTCCCGGGCGGTGAGCGCCCGGGCGTCGGCCTTGGTCATCTCGCCCATGGGGAGGATGATTCTGGCCAGCTGTTCTTGGGTGAGTTGGTAGAGCATATAGGTCTGATCCTTGGCTTCGTCCCGTGCGGTATAGACCAGCCAGCGGCCATATTCCTTGGTCACGCGGGCATAGTGGCCGGTGGCGATGGAATCATAGCCCAAGGAGAGAGCGGTGTCGAGAAAGCGGCCGAATTTTATGGCCTTGTTGCAAAAAATACAGGGATTGGGGGTCAGTCCCTGCTGATAGGCTGCTTCAAAGGGGGCAATCACATCCCGGCGGAACTCCGCCTGCCAGTCAAACTGGTAAAAGCCCACGCCCAGCGCCTGGGCGGTGCGGCGGGCATCCTCGGCCTCCCGGGCGGCAAAGGGATGGAGCACCATGGTGGCGCCGTCCACCGCGCAGCCCTCGTCGCGGAGGGTAATCACGGCGGCGGCAGAATCCACGCCCCCGGAAAGCCCCGCGAGAATTTTTTTCATGGAATCACGTCCTTTGCTATATCCTACAATATCCCATGGAAAAAAGCAAGAAATCCCCGGCCAAAAAAGCGTTTTGGCCAAGGATTTCCCCAAAAGCGAGGTTAATTTTGGAGGGAATGAAATGCGACGGAACGGTTTTCCTTTTGCCCCGGCTGTGGTACAATTTATGGGACTTCTATTGTGGTACAATGAGGTCGAAAGGAGCGCGATACCATGCAGCATCGATTTTTTGCCCTGATCTCCCGCATGCGGTATATCAGCCGCTGGGGGCTCATGCGCAATACCTTTGAGGAAAACGTCCAGGAGCACAGCCACATGGTGGCGGTGCTGGCTCACGGCCTGGCCATGATCCAGCGGGATATTTTAAAGGAGCCCGCCGACCCGGAGCGCTGCGCCACGGCGGCGCTGTTTCACGACGCCTCGGAAATTCTCACCGGGGATCTCCCCACGCCCATCAAGTACTATAATCCCGATATCCGCAAGGCCTATAAGGCCGTGGAGGCCGTGTCGGCGCAGAAGCTTTTGAGCATGCTGCCCGCGGAGCTCCAGCCGGGATACGAGCCGCTGCTCACCGAGTCGGATCCGGGGGTCAAGCGTATCGTCAAGGCGGCGGACAAGCTCTCGGCCTATATCAAGTGCCTGGAGGAGCTCAAGGCCGGCAACAGCGAGTTTGAGTCGGCGGCAAAGCAGACCATGGAGGCCATGGTGGCCATGGAGCTGCCGTGCCTGGACTGGTTCTTGACCCATTGCCTGGAGAGCTTCCGCCTGAATCTCGACCAGCTGGAGTGATTATACCCCGCCCAGGCAGGTGAGGAGCGTGTCGCCCTTATTCAGGGGCGTGGTGGGATCTCGCAGGATGCGCCCCGTTTCCTGGCTGCCCAGGAGCACCGTGGGGGCGGAGAGATGAGCCTGGGCGAGAATGTGGGCAACGGACGTGCCCAGGGGCACAGTGCATACCGTCCGCGTCCGGCGCTTCTCCCCGGCAATGACCACGCCCATGCGAAGGTATGGCTCGCCCAGGTAGATGGCGTCCCACAGCGCCGCCGCCCCCTGGGGCGAGAATACCAGCAGCCCCAGATCTCCCAAGGTGACGCCCCGCTCCAGGGACCGTCCCGCCAGGCGCTGGGCAAGCTGCGGGCAGCGGCCGTCCACGGTCTGTAATTCCCCGGGAAATTTCAAAAGTCTTGCCGTCTCCGCCGCCGGCGCCCGCTTGGGGTCATAGTAGAGGAGGAGCCGCCTGGGGCGAAGGAGGGTGGCCAGCGCCCGGATGCCGCCGAAGATTTGCCGGGCAAACACCTGGAAGAGGCAGAAGTCCGCGTCGCTGAGCACCGCCAGCGCCAGGGCATGACAGGGCTGGAGCTTTTGCGGCAGGGGCGATAAATCATAGGTGAGCAGTCCCAGCTGGGGAAGCCGCTGGATTAGCGGCTCCCGGGGCACGTCCTCCAGGCAGGCCAGGGGCGCAATGCGCCGGTCGGGGGTGTCGCGGCCGTCGTTTTCGATGACCAGGGCGCTGCTCCCTACGGCGCGCACCACCCCTGAGACCGAGGCGTGTACCTGGGCGCCGCAGCTGGAGGCGCCCACCGGCTCTCCCCGCCGGACGCGCTGCCCCGCTCGCACCAGAGGCTGACACAGGGCGCCGCAGAAGTCGTCCAGATAGAGCATCACCGCTGAAGGCGGCGCAATGGCGGCGGTGATGGGCGGCAGAGGGCGCCGGAGAGCAAGAGGCAACAGATCCACATCCTTTCCAATACCTTGGAATTCTAGTGTAACTCCAGGAAGAACCTTTGTCCACCGGGGATATTCTGCCGGATGGAAGGGAGCGTTGCCGCAGCCGGGCGAAGGCGGCACAACGGCGGCGAAGTCGGGCACAACGGCGCGAAAAGTATTTTTCCCGCGCCGCCAGAAAAAACGGTTGCATTCTCCAGGGAAAGATGATAAAATAATGCTCACCACGCGGGATTAATTCATCGGTAGAATGGCAGCTTCCCAAGCTGCATAGGCGGGTTCGACTCCCGTATCCCGCTCCAGAGCGTCCACCCCTTTGGGTGGACGTTTTTTTTCGGCGGCTTGATTTTTCCTGGAAGACCTGCTATGATAGTTATTGACATATGACGGAAACAACCGAGAAAGGAGGCACTCCCTTGCCGCGACCCACGCGATGCCGGCGCATCTGCGCCGAGCCGGCCTACGACAGCTTTCGCCCCGACGGCATAGACTCCGGCGGCGAGGTGGTGATGACGCTGGATGAGTACGAGGCCATCCGCCTCATCGATTTGCAGCACGCCACCCAGGAGCAGTGCGCCGCCCAGATGGGCGTCTCCCGCACCACTGTGACGGAGATCTACGAAGCGGCGCGCTACAAGCTGGCCGACAGCTTGGTCCACGGCAAGCGCCTTCTCATTTCCGGCGGGCACTACTGCCTGTGCGACGGGGCATCCCCCACCTGTCGCCGGAAGGAGTGCCGGCGGGCGGCGGTCTCCGCCGAAAGTAGCTTTATTTTGCGAAAGGAAGCAGATTCTATGAGAATTGCAGTCACCTATGAAAACGGCATGATTTTCCAGCATTTTGGCCATACAGAGCAGTTCAAGCTCTACGACGTCCAGGACGGCAAGGTGGTGTCCACCCAGGTGGTGGACACCAATGGCCAGGGACACGGCGCGCTGGCGGGATTTTTGACCGACGCCCAGGTGGAGGTGCTCCTGTGCGGCGGCATCGGTGGCGGCGCCCAGATGGCGCTGGCCGAGGCGGGCATTCAGCTCTACGGCGGTGTCAGCGGCGAGGCCGACGCGGCGGTGGAGGCCTTCCTGGCCGGAAAGCTTGCCTACAACCCGGATGTGCACTGCGACCACCACGATCACGGCCATGGCGAGCACCACTGCGGCGAAAATAAGCACGGCTGCGCCGGCCACGGCGGCTGCCACGGCTGAGCATGAAAAAAGGAGTCCATCCCCAAGCGGGGTGGACTCCTTTTCATACTCACGCGGCGCGTTATTTCGCCGAAAACGCGAAGCGGGTGAAGCTCTTGAAGATCATACCGGCTTTGAGCACGCAGGTTGGCCAGTCGGGATGGTGGATGGCGTCGGGATAGTGCTGGGTCTCCAGGCACAGGCCACTGCGCAGGTCATAGGTGGCGCCGTTCTTGCCGGGACGCCGGGTGAGGAAGTTGGCGGAATAGACCTGTACGCCGGGCTGATCGGTGGTGACGGTCAGGGTGATGCCGCTCTCCTCGGCATGGAGTACGGCGGCGGGGGTGCCGCGGAGGAGGAAGTTGGAATCGTAGCCGCCGGAGCGCTTGACGCAGGGCTCGTCGCT
>DVGD01000286.1 GCA_018712905.1 Candidatus Avoscillospira stercoripullorum
TCGCCCTTGACCACGGTGTGTACGCGGTAGGTCACCGCCGTACTACCCGCCGGCGCCAGGTCGGAGACCTGCACCGGGGACATGATGGCGTTGGTGCCGCTCTCGTTCTTGTTGATGACCGCACGGTCGCCTGAAACCTCGCAGACATACCATTTCTGCTTCCGCACCCAGGTGGGGATGGTCTGACCACCGTAATACTTCGTCCCGGTGATGGTTACCAGGTCACCGGCCTTGATTCCGCCACTGGGCTGAACCGGCTCCACAGGCGTTTCCAGTTCAGATCCGCCCAGCTTTGCCTTCACCGCCGCACGGAAGGTGTCCATGTTCTTCCCGTGCTTCGGCCACCAATGAAGAACATCCCCGTGGTTGGATGCGATGCCCAGGTCACAGCCCTCGCAGTGGCAGATGATATCCTGCTCTGTCAGGCCATAGAGTCCACAGAGATACACACAGAGATCCACTGCCTCGTTGTAGACCTTGTCCAGATAATCGGCGTCCGTGAGATCGTCCTCGCAGATCTCGAAGGAGATGTGGGTATCGTTGGCTGAACCGCCGGCGTGCCAACCACGGTGATCCCACGGCAAGGTCTGGTAGGTGGCCACCGTCCCATCTGCCAGCTTGCCGATGAAGGCGTGGACGCAGACCTCCCGGTCCATAGGCTGGTTCCAGTGGTTGTTGTACTGGTTCTTCCCCAGCAGTCCGTCATCCGGACCCACATAGCGTTTGAGCCAGGGGTTGTTGGCGCCGGTGGAGTGTACCATGATGCCCTTGGGGGTGATCCGGCGGCCCGCCTTGTAGCAGGCATTGTTGGTGAAAATCAGCTTATGCAGATTCATTATCGTTTCCTCCTTTATCATGGAGTTGTTCCAGCACGTCCTTCAGCTTCTCCGGGATGGGCAGGCCCAGGTGTCCGGCGTTCTCCAGGAAAGAGATGCCCTCATTGGACAGGTAGAAGAAGATCACCGCCGTGCGGAGCACTCCCTCCTGACCCAGCACATACACGTCCACCAGGTTGCCAATGCCCACCAGCACGAAGATGAGCACCTTCCGGCAGATACCCTTGAAACCCACGGCGCTGGACAGCTTCTTGTCCGCAACAGCGCACATCACGCCGGTGATGTAGTCCACCAGCACGAAGGCAATCAGCGCGTAGAGAAAGCCATCCATGCCGCCCAGGTACCAGCCCAAAAAGCCGCCCAGGGCGGAAAAGGCAACCTGGATGCCGACCCAGATCGATTTCATAGCGATACCTCCTTGTATACTCATTCCTCAACAAAATGAATAAACGGCATCAGCAAGCCGATGTCGTTTACTGAAATATGCAGATTTTCCGTAACGGGAATTTCAAGAGTCTCCGCTTCCGGCGTCACCTCCAGATCCAGCAGCGCCTCCAGTTCATGGATAGCCTCTTGCTCCTTCTCTGCCGCGAAGGAATATGTGCCGTCTTCTTTCGGCGTGCCATATTTGTCAAAGATTTTCTGCCGCTGCTCGGAGAAAAAGTCCGCTTCCTTTTGAAGCTCCGCGATGTTCCTTTTTAGCTGATAGGCCAGCCGCAGACTGAGATCGCCACCCGTTATCTTAGAAAGCGCCGGGATTGCCTGGATGATCTCGCGCATTTGTACTTTCATGAGATGTTCCTCCTTATCCGATCAAGCCGTATTTCTTCAGCGCGGAAATCAGGGTAGCCACCGTGGCGGATGAGGACACCGTCTGCCTTGTCACAGGCGTAGCGGAGAAGAAGCCCAGTTTTGAACTGGTGGAGCTGCCCAGCTTCACGGTGTTTGACCCGATATAGGCGTAGTGCCAATAGTACGAGGATGTTCCAAGATAAAATGCGTAATAACTGGACGAGCTGCTCGGACGCAGCTGCCGCCCGGTTGTCGCCGTGATGTAGTATGTCGTGCTGCCTCCCATTCTGACCTCCTTGCCCGCCATATTGGGATTAGTATCTCCGCCGATAGTAGTGCCGTTAACCTGAAGATTGGAGCCGCTGGCGCTGAGGTAACAGCTGCTGCTCAAGTAGAGTTTGGAAATGTACCCGGTGTCCCAGTAGTAAGTAGAGGAACCCAGACGGTTGACAGAGGAACCGCTTGCCACGATCTCAAACGTTCCGCCATTGAAACCGATAAATCCATCGTTCCCGATATTGCGGATAGTGACGCTCTCGCACCACACCTTTCCAAACGGATAAGAGACATTGCCCAGATCCCAGTCTACGGTGGTCGCCGGCCGGACGCAGTGATTGCTTGTGTCGAAGATAAGCGCATGGGTACCAACGCCATCCCAGCTGGCCAGCTTGATCTGCGAACCGGCAAAAATATAGGTATAGCTGTAATTCCAGGTGCCGTCCCCGCCAATATACATATTGTTTGATGAGTATTCTGTCAGACTGACTTTTCCGGAAGTCGCGTAAATTGTCTTTACCTTCAGCGTGGAGGTATCGATACGGTCGGCGTGGATGGTGCCGGTGGTGATGTTGGAGCCGTTGATGGTGGTTTTTCCTGCCGTCTCCAGCGCCGAGATGGTCACATAGCCGGAGAGGTCAATGGTGTCCGCCACCAGACTGATCGCACGGTCGGTCATGGTGAAGTTGGAGGACGAGGTGCCGCTGGCGATGAGCCAGTTGATCTTATCCGCTGTCTGTGTCACCGTGGAGATGTTCCCTTCGGCGGTCTCTATCCGCGTTGTGATGGAGGTAAGGCTCTGAGAGAGCGCCGAAACCGAGCCCTCCGCATCCTCGATCCGGGTATCAAAACCGCTCACCGTCTGTGAGAGCACGGACACTGCGCCTTCCGCGTCCGCAATACGGGTGTCGAATCCTCCGACAGTGAGGGATAGCTCGGAGACAGCGCCCTCTGCGGTAGCGATCCGCAGGTCAAAGCCGGAGACGGTCTGCGTCAGCTGTGACAACTCCCCGTCGACGCTCTCAATGGTGGATTCCAGTCTTCCGTCTGCCGCTCGGAATTCCTGTCGGATGCGATCCAGCTGCGTGGCGGAAGACGCCATCAGGTTGGGTACATAGTCGCCCACCTCTACCCGGACGGTATAGCGATAAAACGGGTTATACTGAATGCTGACGATACGGGTATCCGCCTGGATGCCCATGGGCGTGTAGGTAATATTGACCTCGTCCCCGGCCTGCAGATCCGCCATTTTGAACAGGGATATCTCATAAGCGGCGGTGTTCTCCCGGCCGTCAATCGTCACCGACAAATTCGTCACATTCTCTCCGTCCATGAGCGGCTTGCGGACAGTGGAGCCGCGGTGCTTGCGAAGATGAATGACGTACCCGTCATACTCCACTTCGCAGCCGCAGGCGTCAATAAAGCGCATCAGGGCGTTCCGGCGGCTGAGCGGGCTTTGATCGGTGAACGCCGCTTCCACTCGCTCGGTTGCCTCCACCGTGCCGACAGAGAAAGGAGTGCCGGACAGCAGCTCCGTCAATCCCGCGGTGGGCGTCCCTTCAAACACAAAGGTGACGAGGTTATATGCCACATCATTCAAAATATAGGAGATGTGTTCGCATTGCGCGGTAGTCACAGGAAATCCGCCTGTGATTTGCTTGGAAATCCGCACGATGTTGTAATACTGCCCGTCCAGCTCTGCCGTCATGCCAACGGACAGGGACTGCGACCGGGAGGCCAGCACGGAGAATTCCAGCGTCCGTTCCCCGGACAGCTTGTCGCTCAGCGATGCGGACAGCACCCTGGGAAAGCTGCACTGAAGGACGCTTCCGCTGTATATGTTCAGACTTCCCATGTTTCCCTCCTTGCTCAAGTGATCCCCCGGTTACGTACATAAACGGCGTTTTGCGACCACTGAATTTGTGACAGAACACGGGCAAGCGTAACGCCGTCTATCGTCAGAGGAATGGTCACATCAATCGTCTGTGTGCGGGTTTTAATCGCCGGTGTCGTATCTATGTCATGTAAGGCCGTGTTGAGATCCATGCGCCTGGGAAGCGCGGTTGTCATATCCGCGGAAAGCCCACGCATCACGCTGCTGATATCCTCAGCCAAATGTTCTGCCGAGTGAACAGCTTCTTTCCCGTTGGTATCAATGGCCCCGGCAAGACCCTCTACCAACATTTCTCCCACCCAAGCCATCTCTTTTGAAGGAGAATTGATGCCGAAGAAGCTGCAAATTCCATCCCAGATGCCAGAGATCCAGCCGGACACCTTGTCCCAAATCCATCCGGCCAGAGATTGGATGCCCTGCCACAGGCCGCGCACCAGGTTGGCGCCCACCTCGGCAATCTGGGAGACGCCCTGGCCGAGAGCCGAGACGATCCCCGTGATGATCTGCGGAATCGCCTTCACGATCTCCGCAATGATGGTCGGGAGATTCGCAATCAGGGACACCAGCAGTTCTACACCCGCCTGGATGATTTGAGGGATGCTGTTGATGAGGGCGTTCACGATGCCGGTGATGATCTGCGGGATAGCCGCCACGATGGTGGTGATGATCTGGGGCAGCGCCTGGATGAGCGACACCAGCAGGTCGATACCAGCCTGGATGATCTGCGGGATGGAGTTTAATACGGCTGTGATGATCCCCTCGATGATCTGCGGGATGGCTGCGACAATGGCGGTGATGATGTCCGGCAGAGCCGCCACCAGCGAGGTCAGAAGCTGGATGCCGGTCTCGATGATCTGCGGGATGGCGTCCAGCAGGAAGGTCACGATGCCGTTGATGATCTCCGGCAAAGCCGCAATGAGCACCGGCAGGGCGTTGAGGATGCCCTGGGCCAGCCCCGTGACCAGCTGCAGAGCCGCGTCCAGGATGAGGGGCAGATTGGCGATAAGGGTCTGGCAGATCTGCACCACCATCTGTACAATGGTGGGAACCAGCTGAGGCAGTGCGGAAGCGATGCCGGAAGCCAGGGTCGCCACCACCTGCATTGCCGCCTGTAAAAGCTGTGGCGCCAGCTCGGTTAGGCTGGTGACGAGCTGGAGAACAATGGACAGGGCGGCTGCGGCCAGTTGGGGCAGCGCGTTCACAATGCCGGTGACAAGGG
>DVGD01000287.1 GCA_018712905.1 Candidatus Avoscillospira stercoripullorum
GTCTCATAATTGGAGACGGTCTGCCTCGTCACGAACAGCGCTTCCGCCAGCTCGTCCTGGGTCAGACCACGGCGAATCCGAAGCGTTCGAATATTCTTTCCAATGTCGCGCATGGCAATCACCTCACGTTCAGTGTATCCATTGCGCGGCATTTTGTCCAGCAAAGAGTCTTTGCGCGGAGTCTCTTCCCATAAAAAACGCTCCCATCGCCGGGGCGATGGGAGCTTGGGATGGAAAAGATTACTGCTTGGCGTACATGGCCTTGAGCTTGAGCAGGTGCTCGTAGCGCTCCTTGGCAGCCTCCTCGTTGCGGGCGAAGAGAACAGTTGCACGCTCGGGGAACTCGCGGGTCAGACGGCTGTAGCGAGCCTCGTTCATCAGGAACTCCTGGTAGCCGCCAGCGGGCTCCTTGGAGTCGAGGATGAACTTGTCGCCCTCGGCGGCGGGGTTGAACCGGAACAGGTTCCAATAGCCGCAGGCAACAGCCTTCTTCATCTCGGCCTGGCAATTGGTCATGCCGCCCTTGATGGAGTGCATCTCGCAGGGAGCGTAGCCGATGATGAGGGAGGGGCCGTCATAGGCCTCGGCCTCGGTGATGGCCTTGAGGGTCTGAGCAGGGTTGGCGCCCATGGCCACCTGCGCCACGTACACATAGCCGTAGGACATGGCGATCTCGGACAGGGACTTCTTCTTCATTTCCTTACCGGCAGCGGCGAACTGTGCCACCTGGCCGATGTTGGAAGCCTTGGAAGCCTGGCCGCCAGTGTTGGAATAGACCTCGGTATCGAAGACGAAGACGTTGACATTCTTGCCGGAGGCCAGGACGTGATCCAGACCGCCGAAGCCGATGTCGTAAGCCCAGCCGTCGCCGCCGAAGATCCAGATGGACTTCTTGGAGAGGTACTCCTTGTCAGCCAGGATCTCACGACCCAGCTTGCAGGCGTCGCACTCGCAGCCGGGAACCACAGCGGCCTCCAGGGCAGCGACGTACTTCTTGGTGGCGTCGGCGTTGGCCTTGCCATCGTTCATGGTGTCGAGCCAGGTCTGCGCAGCGGCCTTGAGGTCGGCGTCAGTCCAGGACACGGCCAGCAGGGCGTTGGTCTTGTCCACCAGACGGTTGCGGATGGCTTCCTGGCCGAGGTACATGCCAAGGCCATGCTCGGCGTTGTCTTCAAACAGGGAGTTGGACCAGGCGGGGCCGTGGCCTTCCTTGTTGGTGCAGTAGGGAGAGGTGGCAGCGGGACCGCCCCAGATGGAGGAGCAGCCGGTGGCGTTGGAGATGTACATCCGGTCGCCGAAGAGCTGGGTCACCAGGCGGGCATAGCTGGTCTCGGCGCAGCCGGCGCAGGAGCCGGAGAACTCGAGGAGCGGCGTATGGAACTGGCTGCCCTTGACGGTGTTATCCTGCAGCTCGGGCTTCTCGGAAACCTTGGCCACGCAGTAGTCGAACACATCCTGCTGGGGGAGCTCCTGCTCCTGGCCAACCATGGTCAGCGCCTTGACGGGGCAGACGCCCACGCAGACGCCGCAGCCCATGCAGTCCAGCGGAGAAACAGCCATGGTGAAGGAGTACACGCCCTTGCCCTTGCCGGCCTTGACAGGCACAACCTTGGCAGCAGCGGGGATGTTCTTGGCCTCGTCCTCGGTGAGGGCGAAGGGACGGATGGTGGCATGGGGGCAGACATAGGAGCAGGTGTTGCACTGGATGCACTTGGTCTGATCCCAGGTGGGAACCATGACCGCGACACCGCGCTTCTCATAGGCGGAAGCGCCCTGCTCAAACTGGCCGTCCACATGGTCGACAAAGGCGGAGACGGGCAGGCTGTCGCCGTCCATCTTGCCCACGGGGAAGAGGATCTCCTTGACCATCTTGACGAGCTCGGGCTTGCCCTCGAGCTTGTGGTCGACAACCTCGTCCTTCGCGTCAGCCCACTCGGCGGGCACGTCGATCTTCACGAAGGCGGTGGCGCCGGCGTCGATGGCCTTGTGGTTCATCTCAACCACGTCCGCGCCCTTCTTCATGTAGGAGGCAGTGGCCTTCTCCTTCATGTAGCGGATGGCGTCCTCCTGGGGCAGCACCTTGGCCAGGGTGAAGAAGGCGGACTGGAGGATGGTGTTGGTACGCTTGCCCATGCCGATGGACTGGGCAAGGTCAATGGCGTTGATGGTGTAGAGCTGGATGTTGTTCCGGGCGATGTAGCGCTTGGCCTCGGCGTTGAGGTGATGCGCCAGCTCCTCGGGCGTCCACTGGCAGTTGATCATAAACACGCCGCCGGGCTTGACGTCGTTGACCATCTTGAAGCCCTTGGTCACATAGGAGGGGTTGTGGCAGGCCACAAAGTCGGCCTTGTTGATGTAGTAGCTGCTGCGGATGGGCTTGTCGCCAAAGCGCAGGTGGGAGATGGTCACGCCGCCGGTCTTCTTGGAGTCATACTGGAAGTAGGCCTGGACGTACTTGTCGGTGTGGTCGCCGATGATCTTGATGGAGTTCTTGTTGGCGCCGACGGTGCCGTCGCCGCCGAGACCCCAGAACTTGCACTCGATGGTGCCCTCGGCCGCGGTGTTGGGAGAGGGAACCTCGGGCAGGGACAGGTGGGTCACGTCGTCCACGATGCCGATGGTGAACTGACGCTTGGGCTCAGCCTTGGTGAGCTCCTCATAGACGGCGAAAACGCTGGAGGGCGGGGTGTCCTTGGAGCCCAGGCCGTAGCGGCCGCCGATGACGGTCAGCTGCTTGCCAGCGTTAGCCAGCGCAGTGACCACGTCCATGTAGAGAGGCTCGCCCATGGCGCCGGGCTCCTTGGTCCGGTCGAGGACGGCGATCTTCTTGCAGGTTTCGGGGATGGCAGCCAGGAACTTCTCGGTGGCGAAGGGACGATACAGGCGAACCTTGATGAGGCCGACCTTCTCGCCGTGGGCGTTCATGTAGTCGATGACTTCCTCAGCCACGTCGCAGATGGAGCCCATAGCCACGATGACGCGCTCAGCGTCGGGGGCGCCGTAGTAGTTGAAGAGCTGATAGTTGGTGCCCAGCTTCTCGTTGATCTTGCCCATGTACTCCTCGACCACTGCGGGCAGGGCGTCGTAGTACTTGTTGCAGGCCTCACGATGCTGGAAGAAGATGTCGCCATTCTCGTGGCTGCCGCGCATGTTGGGGCGCTCGGGGTTCAGGGCGTGGCGGCGGAAGGCGTCGACAGCGTCCATATCCACCATTTCCTTGAGATCCTCGTAGTCCCAAGCGGCGACCTTCTGAATCTCGTGGGAGGTGCGGAAACCGTCAAAGAAGTTGATGAAGGGCACGCGACCCTTCAGAGCGGCCAGGTGCGCCACAGGAGCCAGATCCATGACTTCCTGGACATTGCCCTCGGCCAGCATGGCAAAGCCGGTCTGACGGCAGGCCATGACGTCGGAATGGTCACCAAAAATGTTCAGAGCATGGGTGGAGACGGTACGGGCGGACACGTGGAACACGCTGGGGAGCAGCTCGCCGGCGATCTTGTACATGTTGGGGATCATCAGGAGCAAGCCCTGAGACGCCGTATAGGTGGTGGTCAGAGCACCGGCTGCCAGGGAGCCGTGGACGGTACCGGACGCACCGGCCTCAGACTGCATTTCGCAGACCTTGACGGTGGTACCGAAGATGTTCTTCTTCCCCTGAGCGGCCCACTGGTCGACATAGTCTGCCATGGGGCTGGAGGGAGTGATGGGATAGATACCCGCCACTTCGGTAAAGGCATACGACACATAAGCCGCTGCGTTGTTACCGTCCATTGTAATGAATTTTCTGGACAAGTTTTTGACCTCCTATTTTAGCCTCCACGCCCGAGGGCGCGAAGACATGGTTTATCGACTACATTCTAACACAGACTTCGACTTCTGTAAATAAATATCCAAGAAAATCTTTTCTCTGATATTTTCAGCTGCCCTCCCGCGCAGGGTTAAGATTGTCTTTGCCTTTTTCGGCGCAATATAGTATGATTAAAAGAAACGCGTGCAGGAAGGAGGAGCGCCCATGCTCAGCCGTGTGAGCTCCCTGGGGCTCAAGGGCATCGACGGCTATGAGGTTTCAGTGGAGTGCTACATCACCACCGGGCTTCCCGGCTTCGATGTGGTTGGTCTGCCCGACGCCGCGGTGAAGGAGGCCAGGGAACGGGTGCGCGCCGCCATCAAGGTGAGCGGCTTCCGCTTCCCGGTGAGCCATATCACCCTCAACCTCGCCCCCGCAGGCACCCGAAAATCCGGCACACTCTATGACCTGCCCATCCTCTTGGGCATTCTCGCGGCCTCGGGCGCCCTGCGTCTTCCCAAAATCCGCTGCGCCTTTCTCGGCGAGCTGAGCCTGGAAGGCAAGGTGCGCCCCGTGCCCGGCGTACTGCCCATGGCGCTGGCTGCCAGGGAAGCAGGGTTTGAAGCGATTTTCGTCCCCGCTGAAAACGCCCGGGAGGCCTCCCTCGCCAAGGGGCTCACGGTCTATGGCGTCCCGGACGTCAAGTCCCTGGCGGCGCACCTCACCGGCACGAATCCCCTCTCCCCCACGCCGCCCTGGTCGCCGGACAGCCAGACACTGCCGCTGCCAGATTTCGCCGATGTCAAGGGACAGGAGCAGGCCAAGCGCGCCCTGGAGGTGGCGGCCGCGGGAAACCACAACATTCTCCTGGTGGGGCCGCCTGGCTCGGGCAAGAGCATGCTGGCCAAGCGCCTTCCCTCCATCCTCCCGCCTCTCACCGACGAGGAGGCGCTGGAGGTCACCAAGATCCACTCCATCCTGGGGCTTCTCTCCCCGGAGCACCCCCTCATCGAGGCCAGCCCCTTCCGAAGTCCCCACCACACCATCTCTGCCGCGGGCTTGGCCGGCGGCGGCTCCTCCCCCAAGCCCGGTGAAGTCTCCCTGGCGCACCGGGGCGTATTATTTCTCGATGAGCTGCCGGAATTCCGCCAGGACACCCTGGAGGTACTGCGCCAGCCCCTGGAGGACGGCCAAGTGACCATCGCCCGGGTGGCCGGCACCGAGGTCTATCCCAGCCGGTTTATGCTGGTGTGCGCCATGAACCCCTGCAAGTGCGGCTGGTACGGCGACCCCTCCGGCCGGTGCCGGTGCTCGCCCAAATCCGTGCGGCAATATCTCAGCCGGGTCAGCGGCCCGCTCCTCGACCGCATCGACATCATCATCGAGGTGCCGGCACTCCCCTTCGCCGAGCTGCGCCGCACCACCCCCGCCGAGTCCTCCGCCGCAGTGCGATCCAGGGTCACCGCCGCCCGGGAGATCCAGCGCAAGCGCTACCAGGGCTCCGGCACCTTTGCCAACGCCTCCATGGATCCATCTCAGATGCGCGCCTTCTGCGCCCTCTCCCCGGAATGCGAATCCCTGATGCGGGCAGCCTTTGACGCCCTCCATCTCACCGCCCGAAGCTACGACCGGGTGCTGCGGGTGGCGCGCACCATTGCGGATTTGGCTGGCAGTGAGAAAATCCTCCCAGAGCATGTGGCCGAGGCCGTACAATATAGAACCTACTCCTTTGAAGATGGTTAGCAAACGGAGTATAGAATAAGGAGATACCCTATGAACGAAATCTTTCTATTAAAGCTGGGCGAGATCGTCCTCAAGGGGCAAAATCGCCGCGCCTTTGAAAACTGCCTCAAGGGTAACATCCGCCGCCGGGTGAAGCCCTACGGCGACTTTCATGTCTATCTCAAGCAGTCCACCATCTATGTGGAGCCGGAGAATGACAGCTGCGATTTGGACGGCGCCTGGGAGGCCTGCGCCGCGGTGTTTGGCATCGCCTCCATGTGCCGCTGCCGCCCCTGCGAAAAGACCACCGACGCCATCTATGCCGCGGTACTCTCATATCTTGGCGACGAGCTCAGCATGGCTAAGAGTTTTAAAGTGGAATCCAAGCGCGCCGACAAGTCCTTCCCCCTCAACTCCATTCAGCTCTCGCAGGAGATCGGCGGACGGCTGGCCGAGGCCTTCCCCCAGGTGGCCGTGGACGTCCACAACCCGGACTACACGGTACATGTGGAGGTGCGGGACTTTGCCGCCTACGTCCATGGCCCCGCCGTGCCCGGCGCCGGCGGACTGCCCACCGGCATGGGCGGCCGGGCAGCGGTGCTCCTCTCCGGCGGCATTGACTCCCCCGTTGCAGGCTATATGATTGCCAAGCGGGGCGTGGAAATCGAGTGCATCCACTTCTTCTCCTACCCCTATACCTCCGAGAAGGCCAAGGAAAAGGTGCTGGAGCTGGCGCATCTGCTCACCCGCTACTGCGGCCGGATGACCGTAGATGTGGTGGGCTTTACCGAGATCCAGGAGGCCATCCGGGATCACTGCCCCGAGGAATATTTCACGCTGATTATGCGCCGGTTTATGATGCGCATTGCCGAGAAAATCGCCCGGGAGCACGGCTGCCGCGCCCTGGTCACCGGTGAAAACTTGGGACAGGTTGCCTCCCAGACCATGGAAGCCATGGCCGTCACCGGCGCGGTGGTGAATCTCCCCATGTTCCATCCCCTCATCGGCATGGACAAGGAGGAAATTGTCACCATCGCCCGGAAAATCGGCACGTTGGAGACGTCCATCCTCCCCTATGAGGACTGCTGCACCGTCTTCACGCCCCGGCATCCCAAGACGAAGCCGGAGCTCCAGCAGGTGGAGGCCGCTGAGGCGGCACTGGATGTGGAATCGTTGGTCGAGCGTGCCCTCGCCAACACGGAGAAGGTGACGGTGAAATATGACGAAGACTGAAGAAGCAGCAGCCGCACTCCTATCTGCCCTGGAGAAAAAGGGGCGCACCCTGGCCACCGCCGAAAGCTGCACCGGCGGCATGATCGGCGCCGCCCTCACCGCCATTCCCGGCAGCTCCAACGTGTATCTCGGCGGCGTGATCTCCTACACCAACAGCGTCAAGGAGCAGCTCCTCCACGTGCCCCACGAAACCCTGGAAGCCTTTTCCGCCGTCTCTCCTGAGACTGCCCAGGCCATGGCCGAGGGTATCCGGGCATCCATCCATGCCGACCTTACCTTGAGCGTCACCGGTCTGGCCGGTCCCAGCGGCGACGGCAGCGGCAAATCCGTTGGGCTGGTCTATGTGGGCTGCGCCACCCCAGCGGGCACCCTGGTGCAGCGCCATCTCTTCTCCGGGGATCGCGCAGCCATCCGCGCCCAGGCGGTGGATGCCGCCATTACCCTGGGAAGTCTGGCAGTTCATCTTTTCTAAATCCAGCAAGGCGGCATGCCGTTTTTCGGCACGCCGCCTTGCTGAGACTGTCAAAAAACCTCGCTGAAGATGTCTGGGACAGAGCAGCGGGGGGTGTGTGCGGGGGGCAAAAAGCCCACCGCGCGTTCAATCAACAGGATTTTGAAACTTTTTGAAAGTTTCAAAATCCGCACAGCGGGGCGAAAATACTTTTTCGACACGCTGTGCAAGGCGGCATGCCGTTTTTCGGCACGCCGCCTTGCTTTTTATCATTCCAGCATGAGCTGTCCCAGCTTCAGCGCCAGGGACAGGGAAAACCACTTTTCCTCTCCCCCGTCAAATTGAATCACCACCACATCTCCACGCCGCTGCTTGATGACGCCCCGGCCAAAGGTCTGGTGCCGCACCGCCTTTCCCACCTGGAATAGCTCCGCCGGTGGGGCAGGCGGTTTTTTCTTTCCGTCTGCTGGAAGCCTGCGCCGCTTTTCCTCCTTGCGCTTTGGAAAGACCTCCTCAGCGAAGGTGGAGTAGCGCGTATCCTTGGTAAACCGCATGATCCACAGCTCCTGCTTGGCTCTGGTCATGGCCACGTAGAAGAGCCGCCGCTCCTCCTCGTAGCTCTCCCATGCCTCATCCCGGCGGCGGGTGGCGGGCACCGACCGGGGAAAAATCCCGTCGGCCACGTCCATGAGAATCACCCGCTCATACTCCAAGCCCTTGCTGGCGTGGATGGTGGAGAGCACAATCCCCTCTGTGCCGCCGCCGGCTCTCGCGATCTCCTCCAGCTCCTGCAGCCGGCCAAGAAACCGCAAAACCGTCGGTTCCTGCGCCCCCAAAAGCTCCAAAATCTCCGCCTTGCCCATGTCCATGCCGTGCTCTTGCAGGTAATCGCCGTAGCCCATATAGTGCACCAGGCGATAGACGGCACGGTCGGCCGCCTCCTCCCGCAGATGGGTGAAGTGGGTGTTCAGGGCGCGGCACTGCCGCCGGGTGTAGGGCGGCGTCTCCTCCAAGCCGGCGAGAAACGCCAGCATGGGAATCTCCCGCTGGGAAGCCGCCCGCTGGGCAAGCTGGCGGCTGATCCCCGCCCCCAGCTTATAGTAAAAGCTGAGAAACAGATCTCCGTCGGTGGGATCCAGGGAAAAGCGCAGCAGATCCGTGAGATCCCGCACCACGCGGCTGGAAAAGAAGCTCCCATCCATGGGGCGGGTGCGATAGGGGATGCCGCCGCGGGACAGGAGATCGATGAGCGGCAGGGCACTCTCATTGTCCCGGTAGAGCACCGCCGTCTCTTTGTCCGGCGCCTCGGCTACCTTGACAAGATAGCGAGCCTGCTGCAGCCGGTCATAGACCTCCACCGCCCGCGGCAGGGCGCTGCTCCCCCGCGTCGCCTTGAGATGCTTGGGACGGCGGCTGGTATTTCTCTGAATAAATCGATCTGCCACGGCCACGATCTCCGCCACAGATCGGTAGTTTTGCTCCAGATAGAGCACCTTTGCGCCGGGATAGCGGGCTTCAAACTCCGTCAGCGCCTGGGGATAGGCCGCCCGGAAGCCGTAGATGCTCTGATCCTCGTCGCCCACCATAAAAACGCTCGCGGCGCCCTGTGCCAGAACCTGGAGCAGCGCATGCTGGATCTTGGAGGTATCCTGGGCTTCGTCCACCAGGTAATGGCGATACTGGGACTGAATGGCCGCTCGAATCTGGGGGTAGCGGCGCAGGATTCGCAGGGCATAGACCATCTGATCGTCATAGTCCATGAGCCGCTGGCGCTCCATGGCGGTACAGTATGCCCGGAAAATGGGCGCAAAGGCTTCCCCCTCCACCTTCTGCTTCTCCAGCTCCTGGGCGGACAGCATCTGATTTTTGGCATAGGTGATGGCGGTCTGGAGCGCCCGGATGGTGCTCTCCCCGGCATAGTCGCCGGTCTGCTGGCGGTAGATGGACGCCAAAAGCGCGTTCTGCTGTCCCAAGTCGCTGAGCAGGGAGAAGGCCGTTCGCCCGGTGAGGCGCTGATAATGATAGAGAATGCGGCTGCAAACGCCGTTGATGGTGCGAAAGGCCAGCTGCTCTGCCTCCGCTTCCCCAAAAAAGGACGCGTACCGCGCCCGCATGTCCCTGGTGGCTGCCACCGTATAGGTCATGGTGAGGATTTCCCGAGGCGGCACGCCCTTGACGTGGAGGAGATACCCAATCCGGCTCACCAGCACCGTAGTTTTTCCGCTGCCCGGCACCGCCAGCAGCAGCACCGCACCCTCGGGTGCCTGCACGGCCGCTTCCTGCTGCTCGTCCAGCCGCAGGCCATAGGTTTTCCGAAATGCTTGATAATCCATGCTTGCCCCCTGCCGCACCGGCGCAAAAAATGAGATGCAGGGAGGCTGCATCTCAAGGAGAAGTTAATCCACAACTGTGCCGATGGAGAAATATTTCTTGGGGGATACCCCCATGCGCTCCTTAAAGACCTTGGAAAAATGCTGCTGGCTGCCAAAGCCCATGTCCAACGCCAGATCCGTCAGGGGATACTGGGGATTCTGGTGCTTGAAGTCAATGGCCTTGCTGATGCGCACATATGTGATATAAGTCGAAACGCCAAGATTGAGGTGCTCTTGAAAGAGGCGGGTAAGATACCGCGCCGACACGCCCACCGCCTGCGCCACTTCGCTCACCGTGAGCTTGTCGCAAAAGTGCTCGTTGATATAGAGCACCGCCTCCATCAGGTACGGGTTCTCATAGAGCTCCCGGCGTCCCTCCTGCTCTGACTGCGCCATGAGATCCCGGGAAAAGATCAGACCCATCTGCGCCAGATACAGCCGGATCATTTCGCTCTCATAATCCCGTTGGGCGCCCAGCTCCGCCTGGAGCCCCCGCACACAGGCCTCCAGCTGCGGCGAGCTCTTCCCCCGGAAGAATTTGCGGTTGCCCAGGGAAAGCTCCACCGAGAAGGCGGAATCCGACATGGGCATGGCAGGATTCCATGCAGGCTGAAAGGACTGACTGTGAAAATGCGTCTGAAGAACACGGGATTTGCCTTGCCGCACATCGTTGCTGTGGGGAATGTCCGGAAATACCACCAAATATTCCCCCGCGGAAATGGAATGAGGCTCCCCCAAAATCGGAATGATGACGCAGCCGCTCAGGCAGATCATCAGCTCGATGCTCCGGTGCAAATGGGTGGAGAAATGGAAATGGTCTGGAAAGACCTGCTCCAAGACGTTGTCCACCAAAACCTGCTGGACGCAGTTCGATAGTAAAGGTTGATTCACCGAGCCATCTCCCTCTTCCTATGGTCAGATCGCATAAACAACAGCCGTTAATTTTTGTTATTTTAACATAAGCCGGTGGAATTTTCAAGCTTATTTTTGTCATTCCATCCATACAGGATTGAATTGCATCAATAATTTCCCATTATTATCCATTTCGGGTTGTTATATTGCATAAATCAAATCGTCCCAAATTATAGAAATTGTATGAAATTCCAGAAGCAGTTCCGAAATATATAAATCTTGACAAAAATGCGTCAATTTTTGAAAGTATTCCCGTCAAACGGCCGATATACTGGAACTAATCAAGCGGTTGATCCAATTTCCCACGCCTCCGATTTTCTCCTTGCCTTGGAGGCGCCGGAGCCAGCTTCCGCTTTCAGTGCCCCATTATTATTATCATCAGGAGGTAGAGAAATGAAATTCAAAAAAGTCCTTGCGCTGCTCCTCGCTCTGATGCTGGTTGTCACCGTGTTTGCTGGCTGCGCCAACAATTCCGGCGACACCACCACCGACACCAACAACACCACCGACACCACTAATACCACCGATACCACCGATACCACCGACACCACTGACACGACGGAAGCCACCACCATCCAGGTTGCCGCCATCGAGACCGCTTACGGCGCCGATGTCTGGACTGAGATCGCCAACGCCTTCACCGAGGCCACCGGCATCAACGTTGACCTGGTTGTCGACCGCAACCTGGAAGACGTCATCGGCCCCGCCATGCAGGGCGGCGACTATCCCGACGTCATCCATCTGGCCACCGGTCGTGAAGCCGGCCTGACCGAGCAGTTCATCAAGGATAAGAACATCCTCGACATCACCGATGTGCTCTCCATGACCGTGCCCGGCGAGGACACCATTGTCTCCGACAAGATTGCCGGCGGCTTCACCGAGACCTCCCTCACCAACCCCTATGGCGACGGCAAGACCTATCTCGCCCCCATGTTCTACTCTCCCTGCGGCCTGTTCTACAACGCCGGTCTCTTTGCGGAAAAGGGCTGGGAAGTGCCTCAGACCTGGGACGAGATGTGGGAGCTGGGCGACAAGGCCATGGAAGAGGGCATCTACCTCTTCACCTACCCCACCACCGGCTACTTTGACGCCTTCTTCTATGCGCTGATGTACGTGGCCGGCGGCCCCGAGTTCTTCAACGAAGCCACCGTCTACACCGAGGGCATTTGGGACACCGAGCCCGCCCAGACCTGCTTCGACATCGTGGAGAAGCTGGCTTCCTACACCAACCCCATCACCACTGCACAGGCCAACGACCAGGACTTCACCATGAACCAGCAGCTGGTGCTCGACAACAAGGCGCTGTTCATGCCCAACGGTACCTGGATCGTGGGCGAGATGGCCGAGGCGCCCCGCGCCGATGGCTTTGAGTGGGGCATGACCGCTCTGCCCGCCGTCACCGAGGGCGGCGACCGCTACAGCTACACCTGGTTCGAGCAGATGTGGATCCCCGCCGGCGCGGAAAACCCTGACGCCGCCAAGCAGTTCGTGGCTTTCATGTACAGCGATGTGGCCTGCGAGATCTTTGCCAAGTATGGCGCCATCCAGCCTGTGCTGGGCATCGCCGACACCCTCGAGGGCGACAACAAGCTCTTCTACTCCATCTATGACGACGGCGCCAAGGCCGCCATGGGCAACTTCGCCGCTTACAAGTCCGTTGCCGGTCTCGGCACCGTGCGCGAAGTGTTCTTCGATCCCGTCAACAGCCTGGTCTCCGGCTCCATCACCAGGGATGACTGGATCAACGGCATTAAGACCGCCAGCGATCAGATGAGAGCCAACCTCGCATAATTGAATTTGCCGTACCGTCTTGGGGGACGATGAGCGCCTGCTCAGCGTCCCCCAATCCCCATGAGAAGAAAGAGATCCTAAATTGTTCGGAAAGGAGCTGCGCTCGTGGAAAAGAACAAAGGTCGCAGCCGGTTTATTGTCCTTTGTGTCGCGCCTGCTGTCATCCTGTTTGTCATCTTCATGATCTATCCCACGCTGAACGTGTTCCGCATGTCCCTCTATGAGCGGGGTGCCTACTCCCCCACGGAGACCTTCGTCGGCTTTAACAACTTCAAGTCCCTGATCTCCGACGCCAACTTCATCCGCTCCATGCAGAACACCATTCTCCTCATCGTGGTGGTCACCATCATCACCTTCGCCCTGGCGCTGGTTTTCGCTGGCATCCTCACCCGGGAGAAAATCCGCGGCAAAGAGTTCCTGCGGGTGGTTTTCTACATCCCCAACATTCTCTCCGTGGTCGTCATTTCCGGTATCTTCTCGGCCATCTATCAGCCCGAAAACGGCATGCTCAACAGCATACTCTCCATGATTAAGGGCGAGACGGTCACAATTCTCTGGAAGGGCGAAAGCCTGGTCATGGTGAGCCTGATCATCGCCATGGTCTGGCAGGCCATCGGCTACTACATGGTCATGTACATGGCCTCCATGGCCGCCGTGCCCCAGAGCCTCTATGAGTCCGCCGGTCTGGACGGCGCCGGACGCATCACCCAGTTCTTCCAGATCACCATTCCTCTGATCTGGACCAATATCCGCACCACCCTCACCTTCTTCATCATCTCCACCATCAACATGGCCTTCCTCTTCGTCAAGGCCATGACCAGCGGCGGCCCCAACGGCGCGTCCGAGGTCGCACTCTCCTATATGTACGGCCAGAAGGATGCCGGCCTCTATGGCTACTCCATGGCCATTGGCGTGGTGATCTTCCTGTTCTCCTTCCTCCTCTCGGCACTGGTGAACAAGGTTACCAAGCGTACCCCCCTGGAATTCTGAGAGGAGGCACTGGCTTTGAAAGAAAAGGAAAAGCTTAACCATCATTCCGGCGATACACTCTACAAGGTGTTTATCTACGTGGTGCTCATCCTTCTGGCTGTGAGTATCATCGTCCCGGTTCTGTGGGTCTTTATGGCCTCCATCAAGCAGAACAGCGAGTTCTACGGCAATCCCTGGGCGCTTCCCCTGGGCTTTTACTGGCAGAACTTCGTCAATGCCTGGACCACCGCGAAGATGGGCGACTATATGCTCAACTCCGTGCTGGTCACCGCTCTGGCACTGGCCATTCTGTTGGTGGTGGCACTGCCTGCCGCCTACTGCCTGTCCCGCTTCAAGTTCTGGGGCGGAAAGTTCCTCAACACCGCCTTTATGGCCGGCCTCTTCATCAATGTCAACTACATTGTCGTGCCCATCTTCCTGATGCTTCGCGACGGCGACACCTTCCTCAAGAACACCTTCGGAACCTCGTTCCTCCTCAACAATCTGGTGGTTCTCGCCATTGTCTATGCTGCCACGGCGCTGCCCTTTACCATCTACCTCCTCTCGGGCTACTTCGCCACCCTGGCGCATGACTACGAGGAAGCTGCCTACATCGACGGCGCAGGCTATGGCCGCACCATGATTAAGATCATCTTCCCCATGGCGCAGCCCTCCATCATCACCATTATCCTCTTTAACTTCCTCTCCTTCTGGAACGAGTACATCATCTCCATGACCTTGATGAGCTCCGCCACCGGCGCCAAGACGCTGCCGGTCGGCCTCCTCAACCTGATGCAGGCGCAGCAGTCTGCCGCGCAGTACGGCACCATGTACGCCGGCCTCGTGCTGGTGATGCTGCCCACGCTGATCCTCTATATCTGCGTGCAGAAGAAGCTCATCCAGGGCATGACCGTCGGCGGACTGAAAGGATAAGGTGCCCTATGAAATTTTGGAAAGAACATATGCCGCTTCGGGCGGCTCTGATGCTGATTTTCTTCTTGGCGGGAATGGGACTTGTGATTTTCGGGTGGACCATGACCGGCAAAATGAGTGGTCTGATCATTATGATCGTCGGCCTTATTTTACTCCTCACGGCGCTGTTGCTCTATAATAAGCCCTTTGAGGATCCCAAACGGTAATGAAAAGGAGACTGCAATGAGCGACATGTTACAAAATCGGGGGCGCGTCACCATTCCCACGGATGTGGACGTAGTGCCCAAAACCCTGGAAATTCTCAAGCGCTGGGGTGCCGACGCCATCCGCGACTGCGACGGCACCGACTTCCCCGAAGCCCTCAAGGATGTGGATGCAAAGGTCTATTCCACCTACTACACCACCCGCAAGGACAACGCCTGGGCAAGGGCCAACCCCGACGAGGTGCAGCAGTGCTATATCATGACCGGATTCTACACCGCCACGGGTGACGCTCTCTCCATCCCGCTGATGAAAGGCATCAGCGATGAGCTGATGATGGTCAACACCCGCGATGATATCCGGCGCTGGTGGGAGGTGGTGGATCGCACCGCCGGTACCGTGGTCGATCCCGACCAGTGGCACTATGACGCCGAAAGCGGCTGCGTGGTCATCTCCCATCCGGAAAGCTATCACGACTACACCGTGAGCTTCCTCGCCTATCTCATCTGGGATCCGGTGCACATGTACAACGCCGTCACCAACGACTGGAAAAACTTTGAGCACCAGATCACCTTCGACGTCCGTCAGCCCAAAACGCACAAATTCACCATGGAGCGGCTCAGGAAATTCATTGCCGACCACCCCTATGTGAACGTCATCCGCTATACCACCTTCTTCCATCAGTTTACACTGATGTTCGATGAGCTCAAGCGGGAGAAGTACGTGGATTGGTACGGCTACTCCGCCTCGGTGTCTCCCTATATCCTGGAGCAATTTGAGAAGGAAGTGGGCTACAAGTTCCGCCCTGAGTACATCATCGACCAGGGCTACTACAACAATCAGTACCGCATCCCCTCCAAGGAGTTCAAGGACTTCCAGGCGTTCCAGCGCCGGGAGGTGGCCAAGCTTGCCAAGGAAATGGTGGACATCACCCACGAGCTGGGCAAGGAAGCCATGATGTTTCTGGGCGACCACTGGATCGGCACGGAGCCCTTTATGGAGGAGTTCAAGACCATCGGCCTGGACGCCGTGGTGGGCAGCGTGGGCAACGGCTCCACCCTGCGCCTCAT
>DVGD01000288.1 GCA_018712905.1 Candidatus Avoscillospira stercoripullorum
GAGACGCCCAGGGCTTGGAGCCGCGCACAGAAGGCGTCGCAGGTATATTGGCTCTGCTCTGTCCAGCCGTGAATGGCCACGTAGCCGTCCTTCAAGTCGACCCCTACGGCGATTTTGTCCCCGTAGGTCTCCACCGCTTTCTCGAGAAATCCCGGCTCCGTCACCGCGGCGGTGCCCAGGATCACCCGGCTCACGCCGCACTTGAGATACGTTTCGATGACCTCCATGGAGCGGATGCCGCCGCCCACCTCGGCCTTGAGGGAGGTCGCAGCGAGGATTTTCTCGATGGCCGGGAGATTGGGGGTGGCGCCGGTTTTCGCGCCCTCCAAGTCCACCAGATGGATCCAAGCGGCGCCGCAGGCGGCAAAGTCCCGCGCTACTTCGCTGGGATCGTGGTGATAGACGGTCTTTTGGGCATAGTCGCCCTTGTAGAGCCGGACGGCTTCGCCGCCGTAGAGGTCAATGGCAGGAAAAATCAGCATCTTATCCCTCCTCCACAAAGGCGCGGAGCATGTTGAGCCCCACGGTTCCGCTCTTCTCCGGGTGGAACTGGCAGCCATAGACGTTGCCCTTCCAGACGGCGGCGGTGAGATCAAGGCCATACTCCGCCGTGGCGGCAAGGCTCTCCTCGCAGCCCTCGGCATAGAAAGAGTGGACAAAGTACACGCAGTCGCCCTCCTTGGTGTCCCGGAACAGGGGACAGGCGGGGGCGGTGAGCTTGAGCCCATTCCAGCCGATGTGAGGAATGGGAAGCCCCTGGGGAAGCCTTCCTTCCATGGCCACCACCTTGCCCTGGAGAAGCCCCAAACCGCGGTGGAGGCCGTATTCCTCGCTCTCTTCAAACAGGAGCTGCATGCCAAGGCAGATGCCCATGAGGGGCTTTCCCTTGGCTGCTTCCTCCAAGACCACCTGGTCAAGGCCGGTGTCCCGGAGCTTTTGCGCCGCGTCGCCAAAGGCGCCCACGCCGGGGAGGATCAGCTTGTCCGCCTGGCGCAGCACCGCCGCTTCTCCGCTCACCGTGGCCTCCGCGCCCACAAATTCCAGGGAGTGCCGCAGGGAGAAGAGGTTACCCACGCCGTAGTCAATCACTGCGATCATCCCAGCACCCCCTTGGTGGAGGGAATCTCGTCCCGGAAGTCCTGGTCGATGGCCACGGCGGCGCGGAGGCTTCGTGCCACGGACTTGAACATGCCCTCGATGATGTGGTGGCTGTTGGTGCCGTCCAGCTGGCGGATGTGCAGGGTAATGCCGGCGCAGCGGGCAAAGGCCGTCCAAAACTCCTCTGCAAGCTCCGTGTCGAAGGTGCCTACCTTCTCTGTGGGGATGGACGCGGTATAGCGGAGCATGCTCCGGCCGGAGATATCCACCGCCGAAAGGATCAGCGTCTCATCCATGGGAAGGGTGGTGGAGCCGTAGCGGCAGATGCCCTTGAGATCGCCCAGCGCTTCCCGGAAGGCGGTGCCCAGGCAGATCCCCACGTCCTCCACGGTGTGGTGATCGTCCACCTGGTGATCGCCGTTGCAGCTGACCGTCAGGTCAAAGCGGCCGTGGCGGGCAAAGAGGGTGAGCATATGGTCGAGGAAGCCGCAGCCGGTGGAAACGCTGCTCTTGCCCCTGCCGTCCAGATCGATGGTGAGTGAAATCTGGGTTTCCAGGGTGTCACGCTGAATGGATGCCGTTCTCATGACGTTTCGCCTCCCAAGATCTCCCGCAAGGTGTCCACCAGAAGCGCCATCTGCGCGGGGCTTCCGATGGTGATGCGGTTATAATTTTGAATACGTGGGGTGGAGAAGTGGCGCACCAGAATGCCGCGCCGCTTGAGTTCCCGGTAGATGGCCTCGCCATCCATGGCCGGATGCCCCGCCAGGACGAAGTTGGCCAGGGAGGGGAAGACCGTGAAGCCCAGCTTTTCCATGGCGTCCACCGTCCAGGCACGGGTTGACATAATCTTCTTGCAGTTTTCGTCGTAGTAGGCCTGATCCTCCAGCGCCGCCACGCCCGCCGCCATGGTCAGGCGGTTGACGTTATAGGGATTGGTGGAATATTTGATTCGGTTGAGGTCGGCAATGAGTTCGGCGTTGCCCAACGCAAAGCCCAGCCGTGCGCCGGCCATGCTGCGGGACTTGGAGAAGGTCTGCACCACCAGGAGATTGGGATATTTCGCAATGAGCGGCACGCAGCTCTCCGCGCCGAAGTCCACATAGGCCTCGTCCACCACCACCACGTGGTCTGGATTGGAGGCGATGATTTCCTCCATCTCCCGAAGGGGGAGGGCTCTTCCCACCTGGGCGTTGGGGTTGGCAAGGACGATCATCTGGTCAAGGTTCAGATACTGGCGATAGTCCACCGAAAAATCCTCCCGCAGGGGGATCACCGTGGGCGTCACCTGATGGAGATCGGCAAAGACCTGGTAAAAGCCATAGGTGATATCGGGAAAGGCTGCCCGGCCGGGCTGGCCGGAAAAGGCCATGAAGGCAAAATTCAAAATATCGTCCGATCCGTTGGAGACGAAGACCTGAGCAGGGGAGAGGCCGTAGACCTCCGCCAGCTTGGCGACCAGCGGCTTTAAATCCGGGTCGGAGTAGAGCCGCAAGTCTTCCAGCTCCTTTTTCCCGATGGACGCCACCACCCTGGGCGAGGCCGGGTAGGGGGATTCATTAGTATTGAGCTTGGTGTAGACCTGATCCTGGGGCTGCTCTCCGGGGGTGTAGACCTCCAGGGTCTGGTAGCGGGCATTCAAATATTGGCTCATTTCACATCATCCTCAAATCGCACCACGGCACTCCTGGCATGGGCTTCCAAGCCCTCCTGGCGGGCGAAGGCGGCAATCTGCTCCGCCACCTGCCCCAGGGCATCCCGGGTGAAATAGGTATACTGGGATTTCTTCACGAAGTCGTCCACGGAAAGGGGACTGGAGAACCGCGCCGTGCCGCTGGTGGGCAGGGTGTGATTGGGGCCTGCCAGGTAGTCGCCCAGCGCTTCGGGGCAGTTTTTGCCCAGGAAGATGGAACCGGCGTTGGTGATGCGATCTAAGTAGTCAAAGGGTTGCTCCACGCACAGCTCCAGGTGTTCCGGCGCCAAGGCGTTGGCCACGTCGATGGCCGCCGCAAGATCCCCGGTGACGATGATCTTACCGTTATTGTCAATGGACGCCCGCGCAATTTCCTCCCGGGGCAGGGTTTTTAGCTGCCGCTCGATCTCCTGCGCCACTGCCTCTGCCAGGGCTTCGCTGTCGGTGACCAGCACGGCGGAAGCCATCTTGTCGTGCTCTGCCTGGGAGAGAAGATCCGCCGCCACCACCTTGGCGTCGCAGCTGCCGTCGGCCAGCACCAGGATTTCGCTGGGGCCTGCGATCATGTCAATGGCCACCAGGCCAAAGACCTGGCGCTTGGCCTCTGCCACAAAGGCATTGCCGGGTCCCACGATCTTATCTACCTTGGGAAGTGTTTCCGTGCCATAGGCCAGCGCAGCCACCGCCTGGGCGCCGCCCACCTTGAAGACGCGATCCACCCCGGCGATCTGCGCCGCAGCCAGAATGGCGGCGGGGACTTTTCCGTCCTTTCCCGGCGGCGTGACGATGACGATTTCCCGGCATCCGGCAATCTTGGCGGGAATGGCGTCCATGAGCACCGTGGAGGGGTAGGCCGCCGTGCCGCCGGGCACATAAAGCCCCACCTTTTCAATGGGCATGATTTTCTGTCCCATGACCACGCCGGGGCGGTCGGTGAGGATAAAGCTGGTGCGCACCTGCTGGCGGTGGAAAGAACGGATGTTCTCGGCCGCCATGCGGAGGATCTCCAAAAAGGCGGGATCCACCGCTTGCATGGCCTCGTCCTTTTCCGCCTGGCTCACCTCCAGGGAGGGGAGCGCCACGTGGTCGAATTTCTCACAGTAGTCATAGAGGGCTTTGTCTCCCTGGGCGCGGACGGCAGCGAGAATTTCCCGCACCACCGCCGACACGTCCACCTGGGGATTCGACCGGGCAAAGATCTCCTCTGGGGCAATTTCCTTTAGCTTCATGATCCGAATCATGGCGCTTTCACCTGACCTTTCAGTCCCGCCACAATGGCGGCAATGGTAACGCCCTTGAATTTATAGCTCACCTGGTTGGCGATGAGCCGGGCGCTGATGGGCGTGATGGTCTCAAAGGGCACGAGATCGTTCTCCCTGAGGGTGGTGCCGGTCTCCACAATGTCCACAATGACGTCCGATAGACCCAGAATGGGCGCCAGCTCGATGGAGCCGTTGAGATGGATAATGTCAATGTCCCGGCACTGGGCGCTATAGTATTTCCGGGCGATGTTGGCAAATTTCGTGGCCACCCGGAGGGTCTTGCTCCGGTCATCCCGGAAGGAGCTCTTGGCGGCCACGGCCATACGGCAGATGCCGATTTTCAGATCCAGTAGCTCATAAATCTCCGGCTGATACTCCAGGAGAATGTCTTTCCCGGCCACGCCGATGTCTGCCGCGCCGCGCTCGACGTAGATGGCCACGTCCGAGGGCTTGACCCAGAAATATCGGATGCCCTTGTCGGCGTTTTCAAAGATCAGCTTACGGCTGTTGTCATGGGTGGCGGGGCAGTCAAAGCCGGCTCGCTCAAACATGTCGTAGACCTTTTCCCCCAGCCGTCCCTTGGGCAGGGCAACGTTAATCCAGTTATCCAACCTCGGTCACCTCCCCGTTCACAAGGCACAGGAGCCTGCGCACGCGTTTTCCCGCCGGCGGCTGCTGTGCCAGCAGCACCTGCGTGCCGTCCTTTCGCAGCGCTTCGGCGGTGCGGAAGGACGCGGCGGCATCGTCGGGGGAATAAAGAAGCACTGTATCGAGATCGTAGGGAGCCTCTTCCGTGGGAAGGCGCTCCAGCTGATCCAGATAGACCGCAAAGCCCACGCCTCTGGCGTCCTTGCCCATCTTTTCCATCAGCTGGTCATACTGTCCGCCGGAGAGTACGCCCGTGGGGATCCCCGCCACATAGCCCCGGAAGACCAGACCATTATAGTAATTCATGTCGTTGACGATGGAGAAATCCAGGCGCACCTGGTTTTCAAGCCCCTCGTCCTTGAGAATGGAGCTCAGGAGCTGCAGCTCCTCATAGGCCTTCTCGGCACGGCTGGTGCGGCACAGCGGACGCAGGGCGGGAAGCACTTCATCCAGCTGCCCGCTTAAGGCGGTGAGGGTCAGCAGGGGATTGGTCGCCTCTCCCAGGGGCGCCAGGAGCTGGCGCAGGGCGTCCAGATTCTTCTGCCCCAGCATTTGCAGCGCCTCCGCCCGCTCCTCCTGGGAAAGGGAGAGCGGATTCAGGATTTCCGCAATGATCCCCAAGTGGGAGAGATCCAAAACATAGTTCTGGGAGATGGACTGGAGGCTTTTTGCGGCCAGCACCACCATCTCGCACAGCTCCGGCATGGCTACCTCGCCCAAGCATTCAATGCCGGTCTGCATGATCTCCCGATAGCGGCGGCTGGCGCCGGAGATGCGGTAGACATTTTCGTTATAGTAGACCTTCTGCACTGGCGTCTGCTCCCGGCGAAAGTTTTTCACGATGGAGAGCGTCACGTCCGGCTTCAAGGCCATTAAGGTTCCATCGGTATCGGTGAAGGTGATGGCGCCCTCGGAAATCAAAAACTCCTTGTGGTTGAGGTAGAGATCGTATGGCTCAAACTTGCTCATCTTAAAGGGCTCGTAGCCATAGCTGCTGTAGAGCTGCCGAAGCCTTAAAAGCGCCCGCTCTTCCCATTTCAATTGTTCAACCATGTTCTTCCTCCTCGGCCATTCGCTTGAGCACCAGCTGGTAGCCGCTGCTGCCGTACATCAGGCATTTTTTCACCCGGCAGATGGTGGCCGTGCTGGCGCCGGTCTTCTGATTGACTTCCTGATAGCTCTTTCCCGTCCACAGCTGGGATGCCACGTCGAAGCGCTGGGCGATCTCCTGGATCTCCTTGATGGTGCAGGCGTCTTCAAAGAAACGATAGCATTCCTCCACTGTTTGCAGGGTTAAAATCGCCTGGAACAGCCGCTCCACTTCCTTCTGGCGTAGTACGTCCATGGGATGCACCCTTTCTCAGTTTTACTTTTTATCATTTTAACGCTTCATCGCAGTAAAATCAACGATGGATTACAGGTGGAATTGTAGAGAAAACGCGGCGCATTGGCTTCAATTTTAGATAAATAGTACAAAAGCGGACGCCCTCAGGCGTCCGCTATGGGTATTACGGTGGCGACCGGGTCTATAAGCCGGGTTCTGTCTTCGACAGTCATCTATCTAGCCGCAGCGTTGCCGCTGCGATCCAGCCACCTCCTCGGAAGCAGCCGGGCCAGCCTTGCTTCCTCCGCGGTGTTGCTCCGGATAGAGTTTACAGCGATGGACGCTTCCACGCCATCGGGTGCGCTCTTACCGCACCTTTCCACCCTTACCTCAGATGAGGCGGTATTTCTCTGTTGCACTTTTCCTGAAGTCGCCTTCGGCGGGCGTTACCCGTTATCCTTGCCCTGTGGAGCCCGGACTTTCCTCATGCGCGGCCTTTCGACGCTGCGCACGCGACTGTCCGACCCGGTCGCCGGTTTATTTTACTTTATTTTGAAGCGGATGTCAAATGAATTGCAAATATCTTCCCGGGTGAGTATAATAATATGAAAACCCTGGTAAGAAATGAGGGACAACCATGAAGGAAACCTTGGATTCCTACTTTGATTCCCTGAAAGGGAAGAAAATTGCGGTGCTGGGCATCGGCGTGAGCAATCAGCCTCTGATCCGCCTGCTGCTCGCCCATGGCCTCCATGTCACCGCTTGCGATAAAACGCCCCGGGAGCAGCTGGATCCGGCGGTGCTGGAGCTGGAGCAGGCCGGCGCGGTGCTTCACACCGGCGCAGATTATCTCGACCATCTCACCGCCGACGTGGTCTTCCGCACGCCGGGCATGCACCCGGAAAATCCCGCGCTGGTGAAGCTGCGGGAGCAGGGGAGTGTCATCACCTCGGAGATGGAGGCATTTTTCTCGGTGTGCCCCTGTGAGATCTTCGCGGTCACCGGCTCCGACGGGAAGACCACCACCACCACGCTCATTGCCGAGATTCTCAAGCACGCGGGCAAGACCGTCTGGGTGGGCGGCAATATCGGCCAGCCGCTGCTGCCCCTGGCCGATCAGATGAAGCCCACAGACATCGCTGTGGTGGAGCTGAGCTCCTTCCAGCTGATGGATATGACCCATTCGCCCAAGGTGGCCGTGGTGACCAATCTGGCGCCCAACCACCTGGACGTCCACAAGGACATGGCAGAGTATATCCACGCCAAGGAGCATATCTATCTCCACCAGCACGCCGATGGCCGCCTGATTCTCAACTACGACAACGACATCACCCGTAGCTTTGCGCCTAAGGCCAAGGGAAGCGTCACCTTCTTCTCCCGCACGGCAAAGCCCGAAGGAGGCGTGTGGCTAGACGGCGACACGGTCTACTTCCGCGGAGAAAAGGCGCTGGAGCGAAAGGACATCCTCCTGCCGGGACTTCACAATGTGGAAAACTACATGGCGGCCATGGCCGCTGTGGAGGGCTACGCCTCCTTGGAGGACATTCGCGCCGTGGCCAAGACCTTCGGCGGCGTGGAGCACCGGATCGAGCTGGTGCGGGAATTGGATGGCGTCAAATACTATAACGATTCCATTGCCTCCAGTCCCACGCGCACCATGGCGGGGCTTCACTCCTTCGACCAGCAGGTAATTCTCATCGCCGGCGGCTACGACAAGCACATCTCCTTTGCGCCGCTGGGTCCCGAAATCGTCTCTCACGTGAAGCGGCTGATCCTCTGCGGCGCCACGGCGGAGAAAATCCGTCAGGCCGTGCTGGACGCGCCGGAGTATGCGCCCGGTCACCCGGAGATGGTGGAGGTTTCCACCCTTGCCGAGGCGGTGCAGGACGCCAGACGCGCCGCCAAGGCGGGAGACGTGGTGCTATTGTCCCCGGCCTGCGCTGCCTTCGATCAGTTTAAGAACTTCATGGTGCGGGGAAAGACGTTTAAAGCACTGGTGCAGCAGCTTAATAAGGAGGACGCCGGATGAAAATTGAGCTTCACATCCCCGGTCTTTCCAAGAAAAAAGGGAAAAATTATTGTACCGCCGTCCTGGTGGCGGCCGGTTCCTCCAGCCGCATGCAGGGCACGGATAAAATCCTCACCGACATCTCCGGCGAGCCGGTGCTGGCGCATACCATCCGGTGCTTCGAGCAAAATCCCCTCATCGACGATATCATTCTCGTGGTGCGGGAGGATCGGCGGGAGGCGGTGAGCGCCATGGTGCTGCGCTATGGCTTCTCCAAGATCCGTGGGATCACCTTGGGCGGCGAGACGAGGACGGCTTCGGTGATGGCAGGTTTGGACTTGGCTGCCCCGGAGACCACCCACGCCGCCATCCACGACGGCGCCCGTCCGCTGGTGACCCAATCGGTCATCACCGAGGCGGTGGAGACAGCCTTTCGCACCGGCGCTGCGGCGCCTGCCGTCCCGGTGAAGGATACCATCAAGGTCGCCGATCGAAATGTGGTCACGGCCACGCCCAACCGCAGCAGCCTCTTCGCCGTGCAGACGCCCCAGGTGTTCGACTTTGACCTCCTCCGCGGCGCCCTGCAGAAGGTGCTCGAAGGCGGCGGTGCCCTCACCGACGACTGCGCCGCGGTGGAAGCGCTGGGCATGAAGGTGCATCTCACCCAGGGCGACGAGGAAAACATCAAGGTCACCACGCCCTTGGATCTGGTGGTGGCTGAGGCCATTTTAGAGCGGAGGCAGCGGCTATGAGGATTGGACATGGATACGACGTCCACCGTCTGGTGGCCGGCAGGAAGCTGATCCTCGGCGGCGTGGAGGTGCCCCACAGTTTGGGGCTCCTGGGGCACTCCGATGCCGATGTGCTGCTCCATGCCATCATGGATGCCCTCCTGGGCGCCGCCGCCCTGGGAGACATCGGCCATCTTTTTCCCGATACGGATCCCGCCTACGAGGGAATCTCCAGCGTTTTGCTGCTCAAGACCGTGGGAGAGCGAATCTCCGGTGCCGGATATGCCATCTCCAACATCGACGCCACGGTCATTGCCCAGAAGCCCAAGCTGGCACCCTACATCCCCGCCATGCGCAAGGTGGTGGCAGAAACCCTGGGCATTCAGGAAGGCCAGGTCAACCTCAAAGCCACCACCGAGGAGCACCTGGGCTTTTCCGGCAGGGAAGAGGGGATTGCAGCCCATGCTGTGTGCCTCATTGACGCGCTTTGATCGGAGGATTTGGAAGCTTTTGCCGGCGGACTTGACAAAATAAGAGGATCGCTTATAATAGGTAATAGGTTACCTAATTGGAGAGAGGTGAAACCATGCCGGGAGCCATGCCCTTTGGGCTGAAAATCGCTGTGATCAACCGGGAGTTTCGCAAAAAAATGGATGAGAAGGCCGCCGCAATGGGGCTTACATCCGTACAGCTCCGCGTCCTTGGCACCATCAGCCGCCTGGAAGCCGCAGGAAAAGAGGAAATCCACCAAAAGGATCTGGAGAAAATTGAGCGCGTGACCCATCCGGCCATGACGCGGCTTTTGCAGCGGCTGGAGAGCAAGGGATTTGTCCGCTGCGTTCCCAGCAAGCAGGATCGGCGGTATAAGGCCATTACCTGCACCGATCAGTCCAGCGAGATTTACAAGCTGATCCTAGAGCACGACGACGAAGTCTTTCAGGACTTGTGCCGGAATTTCACGAAAGAGCAGCAGGACGAACTGCTCCGCTTGACGGATTTAATCCTCCAAGGCGTGGATTCCCTTTGAGTTTTCTGGAAAATTGAATTCCCCAGGCAGTGTGCCGAGGAATATGAAGTGGGGCTACGCGCAAAATTATGATCTCACGCTCAACAGCGGCACATTGGGCATCGATCGCTGCGCGGAGATTATCCAATCATTATAAAAGATAAACGCCCTCCAGCTTTCTCTTTGCGAAGCTGGAGGGCGTTTCTTGCTACCGCACCACGCCGCGGAGCATGTCCTGGAATAATCCCGGCGTTTCGCCAAGGGTCTGGAAGCTGCCCCGCTGGGTGGCGATCTGCCGCAGGACAATGGCCGTGCCGATGGGAATGACCAGGATAATCACCAGTGCCACCTGGGCGGGAAGCTGCATAAAAATCATCACAATGGCCGCAATGCCCGTGGCCACCGCCGGGGCAAAGTCCATGAACACCAGCTTGATGAGCTTCACCGTGCCCTCCAGGCTGCGGTTGAGACGGCCGTGGATGTTGCCGGTCATATGCTTGGCGGAAGTAGGAGAGGGGCGCCATCAAAAGGGACTGGGCAGCCTTCTGCCGGGCAATTTTCTCCACTTGGGTGGCCGTATCCTCCACGATCAGCCGGCGGATGACCTTCACCACCTCGTTGACCACGTTGACCACCAAAATGCCCAGGAGAATCGGGATAATCGCGGCAAAACGCACCATCTGCTCCGCCAAAACCCGGTCGGTGAGATAGCCCACGGCCAGAGGCGTGATCTGGCTGAGCACGGCGGAGATGCCCTAAATCAAGAGAATCACAATAAATCCAGCCCGCTGGCGCCGCTCCAGGAGCTTTCCCAGCTTTTTGACCAGTGGCCAGAAGGTGTTTGACTGCTTCACTGTCCCATCCTCCTCACAGCGGCAGGGAGTAATTGGTCACAATCAGATGCTCTGCGCTGCGGTCGTTGCGGCTGCGGACGTTGTAGGCATACTGCTTGTCGAACTTCCACACATGGAAGCCCTGGCCATATAAGCCCTGGATAAAATCCGTATTCTTGATAATCAGCAGAAATTTCGCTGGGGTGCGGCTCAAGGCAACAGCCAGCCGCGCCTGGTCGAGCTTGGTGAAGGCCGCGCCCTCATAGTCGGAAAACTCTGTGTCATAGGGTGGATCCAGGAAGAGAAAGTCCTCCTCGGTGGGCTGCACCGCCGCGAGGAACGCCTCAAAGTCCATGCAGGAAAGGGAAGTCCGGGAGAGAAGCGCCTGAAGCTCCGGCTGGAAGAGGGCGTCCACCTTGGCGGTCAAGTTCTTGTGGTTATAGCTCATGCCGCCGTAGGGGATGTTAAATTCGCCCTTGGCATTATAGCGGAACATGGCGCCGTAGCACATCTCGCGGACAAAGTAGAAATTGGCCGCCCGCTGGGCAGGGGATGGGTCGCCCAGTCCTGCGGCATACTGGTTGTAGAGATCCCGGAAGAAGAGATAATAGCCGCTGGCCAATCCGGTGATGAGGTTTTCCTCCAAATCCGTTCGGGAGAAGGGCTTCTTGCTGTGGTTATGCGCCGTGCGTCTGAGCTTATCCCAGAGCGCCCGCTCCAGCGCCTGGAGAAAGGCGTCGAGATCCAGGCAGAGCGGCGAAAGAAGCACGGATAGGTGCTCCCGCCAGCTAGTAAGCAGCGCCGTGGTCTCGCTTCTCGCAATGTCAGGATCCTCGGAGAGACGCGTGAGCAGGCACAAAAGGGCGGAGCGGTGCTGCCCGGCAAGGGCAACCACGCCGTCAAACCCGGCGGCATAGGCGCGCAGCAGCGCTTCAAACTCTGCCGTGGGCTGCTGCACCATGCGGTAAAAGTCCATGAGATCCCGGCTCACGTCGTTGATGGCCGCCTGCTCCGGCATCAGGTGAAAATAGAGGGCGCCGCCGCCAAAAAACGGCTCAATATACCGCGCAAACGGCGGAATCATGCCGTAAAACCGGGCAATCTCCCTGGATTTTCCGCCCGGCCATTTGAGAAGCGGCTTCATATGCATCCCTCCGCAATTTTTTCTCTATTATATCAGGAATCTCTGCCCTTGCCAAGGCTGAAAGATCCCTTTGCAAACGACGTGGGAACGTGGTATCATAAGGGAAGAATTTCGTAGAAAAGGGGAAGCGTATGGTACAGCATACCCACAGCCCGGAGGAAACCGAAGCCTTGGGCGCCCGCCTGGCCGCCTGCCTCAAGCCCGGGGACGTGGTGGCCTATTTCGGCGACCTGGGCGCCGGGAAGACGGCCTTTACCCGCGGTCTCGCCCGGGGGCTGGGGATCCGCCAGCCGGTGACCAGTCCCACCTATACGCTGGTCAACGAGTATCTCGACGGGAAGATGCCGCTCTTTCACTTTGACATGTACCGCCTCTCCTCCTCGGACGATCTCTTCGACATCGGGTGGGAGGACTACCTCACCCGGGGCGGGGTGTGCGCCGTGGAGTGGAGCGAAAACGTGGCCGACGCCCTGGAGGGCGCCATTCTGGTGTCCATCCGGCGCACCGGCGACACAGATCGGGAAATCACCGTGGAAGGAGGGGAGCGCCTTGCGGATTTTGGCCTTTGAGACCTCTGCCAAGGCGGTGAGCGTCGCCCTGGTGGAGGATGGAAACCTGGTAGGGGAGTACCTGCAAAACAGCGGGCAGACCCACAGCCGGACGCTGATGAAAATGGCGGAGGATCTCCTCAAAAACTGCGATCTCACCCCGGCGGATGTGGACGCGGTGGCCTGTGCCGCAGGTCCCGGCAGCTTTACCGGCGTGCGCATTGGCGCAGCGGCGGCCAAGGGCTTTGCCTGGGGGCGGGAGATCCCTTGCTATGGTGTCTCCACCCTGGAGGCCATGGTGCGAAGCGTAGCCTATGCCGACGGGATCTACGTCGCCGCCATGGATGCCCGCCGCAGTCAGGTCTATACCGCCGCTTATATCTGCCGCGGCGGCACAATCACCAGGCTTCTGGACGACTGCGCCATCTCCCTGGAAGAGCTGCGGGAAATCCTGCGGCCTTGGAAGGAGACAAAATTTCTGGTTGGAGACGGGGCACAGCTGTGCTATAATACCCTTGGTTCCGACATGGATGGCCTTGTGCTGCTGCCCGAGCAGCTCAGGCAGCAGCGTGCCGCCGGCACGGCGCTCTTGGCCTGGGATATGGCCAAGGCAGGCCAAAGCCCCTCGGGCGCGGAACTCATTCCCAACTATTTAAGACTGAGCCAGGCCGAACGCGAACGACAAAAAAAGCTAGAGCTAGAAAGAGGATGAATTTATGGGTACTGTACACATTCTGGATCACCCGCTGCTGCAGCACAAGCTGTCCATTCTCCGCAACAAGGATACCGGCGTGAAGGAATTCCGGGAAATTGTCGGGGAAATTGCAGCCCTTATGTGCTATGAGGCAACCCGCAATCTGCCCACCGAGGAGCGCGAGGTGGAGACGCCCATCGCAACCGCCAAGGTGAAAGTGCTCTCGGGCAAGAAGCTGGCCATCGTGCCCATTCTCCGGGCAGGTCTTGGCATGGTGGACACCATCATCGACCTGGTTCCCTCGGCGAAAGTCGGCCACATCGGCCTCTTCCGGGATCCTGAGACCCACGAGCCGGTGAAGTATTACTGCAAGATGCCCCCCGATATCTCCGAGCGGCAGGTTTTTGTTGTTGATCCCATGCTGGCCACCGGCGGCTCCGCGGCCGACGCCATCACCTTTATCAAGGAATATGGCTGCAAGTCCATCACCCTCATGAACATCATCGCCGCCCCCGAGGGCATCAAAAAGGTGCAGGACACCCATCCCGACGTGGACATTTTCGTTGCCGCCGTGGATCCCTGCCTCAACGACCATGCCTATATCGTCCCCGGCCTGGGCGACGCCGGCGACCGCATTTTCGGCACGAAATAAAGCCTTTCGGCGTGAAAAAACCGCACCCAAATAGAGCGTTGAAATAAGAAAGCACCTTGTAGGGGCGCATAGTATGCGCCCGCGGGCGGCTAATAGCCGCCCCAACGGGGTATTCTTGCAAAATCGCTCTAAACGGGTGCGGTTTTCTATATTATGGGAAGGCAAGCCGGATTTCCAGACTGCCGTCCTCATAGGCAGCGGAGATCCTTCCGCCCATCCGCTCGGTGAGCGCCTTGGCGATGGAAAGCCCTAAACCAGTGCTGCTCTGCGCCGATTCCACTGTATAATACCGGTCAAAGAGGCGGCCGACGGCGATGGGCGTCAAATGCTGCGCGGCATTGCGGAAGGTGATGACGCCCTCCTCGGTCATGGTCACGGAGAGGTCGCCGTCGCTATACTTCAAGGCGTTGGAGAGAATATTGTGGAGGATCCGTGAAAGCGCCTCGGGATCCAGGGTGCGCCTCACCGGCCGGTCTGGGAGCGATAGCGCAGGCGTGATTCCGCGCTGGTGCAGCGCGCCATAGCAGGAGAGAAGCGCCTCCTCCAGCGCGGCGCGAAGCTCCAG
>DVGD01000289.1 GCA_018712905.1 Candidatus Avoscillospira stercoripullorum
CCAATCTTTTGCCCCATCCGTGCAGTTATAAAAGGGGGAAATACATACAGTATTCCCGCCCTTTTATAACTTTCGTATGAGGCAAAATCTTTGGCCGAATGCTCTTGCCAAATTGTGCGGTGCTGCCATAGCTTTTTTCTAAAGGAGCGATTCCATGAAAATCATGCATCTCATCTCCGGCGGCGACGTGGGCGGCGCGAAGACCCATGTTTTAAGCCTTCTCCAGGGGCTGGGGCGCACCGAGACGGTGCGGCTGGTCTGCTTTCTGGAGGGACCCTTCGCCCAGGAGGCACGGGAGATGGGCATTGATACCCTGGTCATCACCCAGGGAAACCTCTTCGCGGTGGTGCGTACCCTGGCCGAGATGATTCGGACGGAGGGCTTTGAGATCGTCCACTGCCACGGCTCCCGGGCAAATCTTCTGGGGACGATGCTGCAGCGGAAGGTGGATGTGCCCATGGTCACCACGGTGCACAGCGACTACCGCCTGGACTACCTGGGACGTCCCTTCCACCGCCTCACCTACGGCACCATCAACACCGTCTGCGTCCGGCGGATTCCCTACCACATCGGCGTGTCCGACGCCATGGCGGATCTCTTGATCTCCCGGGGTTTCGATCCGCAGACTATGTTCACCATCTACAACGGCGTGGACTTCACCCCCGTGACGCCCCGGATGAGCCGGGCGGAATACTTTGCAAGCATCGGCCTCTCCGCTGGGGCGGAGGACGTGGTCTTCGGCATTGCCGCGCGGCTCTCGGCGGTGAAGGACGTGGCCACGCTGGTGCGCGCCTTCGGCCTGGCCTGTCAATCGGTGGAGAACATCCGGCTGGTCATCGCCGGCGACGGCGAGCAGCGCGCCATGCTGGAGGCCTTGGCCAAGGAGTGCTGCCCTGAGGGCAAGTATGTCTTCGCCGGCTGGGTGGAGGACACCGACAGCTTTTATCATGCCATCGATGTCAATACCTTGACCTCCCTCTCCGAGACCTTCCCCTACGCCCTCACCGAGGGCGCCAGAATGCACTGCGCCACCATCGCCTCTCGGGTGGGCGGCGTGCCGTACCTCATCCAGGACGGCGTCTATGGCCTGCTTTTTGAGGCGCAGAACCACGACCAGCTGGCAGAGCACATGGTCTTGCTGGCCAGAGATACCGCCCTGCGGGCGCGGCTGGGGGAAGCCCTCTACCACCGCGCCTCGACGCACTTCTCGGTGGATGCCACGGTGAACCGCCAGCGGGAAATCTACGAGATTCTCCTCCGCCGCGCCAGGCGCAATCCCGGCAAGCGGGACGGTGTGCTCATCTGCGGCGCCTATGGCAAGGGCAATGCCGGGGACGACAGCATCCTCGAGGCCATTTTGCAGCAGATGCACCATATCGACCCGGATCTTCCCATCTACGTCCTCTCGAGAAACCCCAAGGAGACGCGGCTGCGGTACCGGGTGGGCGCCATCCACACCTTTGATTTCTGGGTTTTTTTCCGGCGCATGGGTAAAACAAAGCTCTATGTAAACGGCGGCGGCAGCCTCATCCAGGACGTCACCAGCACCAGGAGCCTTCAGTACTATCTTTCCAACATTGCCATGGCCAGGAAGCGGGGGAACCAGGTGCTCATGTATGGCTGCGGCATCGGCCCCGTGTCCTCGCCGGCCAACCGCCGGGCGGCGGGAAGAACCATCAACCAGTATGTGGACGCCATTACCCTCCGGGAGCCCGGCAGCGCCCGGGAGCTCCAGGAGATGGGCGTCACCCGCCCGAAGATTTCCATTACCGCCGACCCGGCGCTCCTCTTGGATCCCGCGCCGCCCGAAGCGGTGGAGGCTTTCCTCCGCACCCAGGGAATCGACCCGGATGAGAAGCACGTCTTGTTCGTGCTGCGCCCCTGGCAGGGCATGGAGGAAAAGCTTCCAGTCTTTGCCGCCGCCGCCCGGTGGTGCTATGAAAAGAAAGAAATGGTTCCGGTGTTCTTCGCCCTGGAGCCCAAACGGGACAGGGCGGTGGCCGAGCAGGTGGCGGCCATGGTGGACTGCCCCCACCACATCGTCTCCGCGCCCCACGACGGCCACCTCATCGTGGGCATGATGGGAGCCATGGAGGCCGTGGTGTCCATGCGCCTGCACGCGCTGATCTTTGCCGCCGGCCAGGGCGTGCCCCTGGTGGGCGTGGTGTATGATCCCAAGGTCTCGGGCTTCCTGGATTACCTCCACCAGACGCGGTATCTCCCCCTGGAGGAGGTCAGCCAGGCGCGGCTGATGCCCATGCTGGAGGAAGCCCTGGCACAGACGGGACGCGACGACGCCTCGGCGATGCGCGCCCTGGCCGAGGAGAATGAACAGGCCGCCCGGCGGCTTTTGGAGGAATTCCGATGAAACAGATTGTCTGCCTTGCCACTTCCCCCTGGCATCCCATTCCCACCCGCAAGCAGCAGGTGATGGAGCGCCTGACCGACTTTGAAATCTTGTATTTTGACCCCTCGGTCACCTACATTGCCCCCTTCAAGGACGGCGCGGCCAAGGAGAAGCTCAAGGCCTATCGCCAGCCGGAGGAGACCATCCGCCCCGGCCTCACGGTGTGCGCTCTGCCGCCGGTGCTGCCCTTTTTCAATAAGTACCGCTTTATTAACCGGATCAACCAGCACAAAATCGCCCGGTATCTGCGCAAAAAGATGGCCGAGCACGGCTTTGAAACCCCCATTCTCTGGGTCTACAGCCCCGTCTGTGCCGACCTGGTGGATCTGGTGCCCCACAGCGCCCTGGTCTACGATTGCGTGGATCGCCACTCGGCCTACGGCGGCCTGATGGATCCCAAGGTGGTCGATGAGATGGAGGCCGATCTCGCCGGTAAGGCAGACCAGGTCTTCGCCACCGCCCAGTCCCTGGCCGACGACCTCAAGCGCTATAATCCCACCGCCGCCTTCATCCCCAACGGCGCCAACTTTGAGCGCTTTCTGGAGGGCTCCCGGGAGCAGCCCTGCCCCGAGGATCTCAGGGACGTTCCCCATCCCATTCTGGGCTTTGTGGGAGCGCTCCAGCCCTGCATTGAGTATGGCTTTTTGGAACGAGCAGCTCGGGAGCATCCCCAGTGGAGCTTCGTCTTCATCGGCGGGGAGAAACCCGGCGCCAACCTGGCGCCCCTCAAGGCGCTTTCGAACTGCCATTTCCTCGGAATTCGGAAAAACGAGCAGCTCCCCAAGTACCTGGCGCAGTTCGACGTGTGCCTCAACGTCTTTGCCGCGGGGGATTTGAGCCGGGACGTGAGCCCGCTTAAATTCTACGAGTATTTGGCCACCGGCAAGCCCATCGTCTCCACGCCCCAGCCTGAGCAGGTACTGAAGTACGCGCGGCTTATTCACGTCGCCCCCGACGCCGCAAGCTTCTCCCAGTGCTGCCAGAACGCCCTCAGGGAGCACGACACCGACCTGCGCGAAGCGCGCATCGAGGCCGGCCGCGCCAGCTCCTGGGACGCGAGAGTGGAACAAATGCGGCAAATTTTGGAGGAACGCCGTATATTTCCACCCAGAAAATAACATCCTTGACACAAGAGACGGTCGATGGTAATATACTAAAGAAAAGTGGATATCGCGTTGATCGAAAAGAGTACCGCCAAGGGCACCTTACAGAGAGCTTCCGTCACCGGCTGCAAGCGGAGGCAGGGGAGTCGGCGGGAACGTGCGTTCGGGAGCGAGGGGAGACCCCGTCTGGCCGCGTCAAGGCTGAAAGTGAGAAAAAAGAGTGGAACCGCGAGTATTTACCCGCCTCTTGCAGAAGTCAAGAGGCGGGTTGTGTATTTGGAGGCATGTCTATGGGACTGTTGGAGGACATCCGGGCATACAAGCGCAACGACCCCGCCGCGAGAAGCGCGGTGGAAGTGCTGCTATTGTACAACGGACTCCATGCGACATTGCACTACCGCATGGCACACTGGCTGCACACCCACGGGATGAAGTTTTTCGCCCGGCTCATCAGCCAGTTTTCCAAATTTTTAACCGGCATTGAGATCCACCCCGGCGCCACCATCGGCCGCCGCCTGGTCATTGACCACGGCACGGGCATTGTGGTGGGGGAGACCGCCGTCATCGGGGACGACTGCCTGCTCTACCAGGGCGTGACCCTGGGCGGCACGGGCAAGGACGTGGGCAAGCGCCACCCCACCTTGGGGAACAATGTGGTGGTGGGCAGCGGCGCCAAGGTGCTCGGCCCCTTCCGGGTGGGCAACAACGCGCGCATTGCCGCCAACTCCGTGGTGCTGCGGGAGGTGCCCGACAATGCAACAGTGGTGGGCGTCCCGGGGCGGGTGGTGCGCCTTTGCGGCGAGAAGCTCGACCACATCCACACCCCCGACCCGGTGCAGCTGGAGCTCGACCAGGTCAAAAACCGCCTGGCCACCCTGGAGCACGCCATGCGCCAGCTGGAGCGGCGCTCCAATGCCCGGGAAGAATATGAGAAACCCATGCAAGCTTACTAAAGGAGGAGCAACATGTATTTATACAATTCTGCCACCAGAAAGAAAGAGGAATTCATTCCCCGGGATCCCAGCCTTGTTCGCATGTATACCTGTGGCCCTACGGTGTATCACTTTGCCCACATCGGCAATCTCCGGTCGTATATCATGGAGGACGTGCTGGAGAAGACCATCCGGTATCTGGGCTACCCGGTGAAGCGGGTCATGAACATCACCGACGTGGGTCACCTTTCCTCCGACGCCGACACCGGCGAGGATAAGATGCTCAAGGGCGCCAAGCGCGAGCACAAGACGGTCATGGAGATCGCCAAGTTCTATACCGACGCCTTCTTCTCCGACTGCGCCAAGCTCAACATCAAGACGCCCGACGTGGTGGAGAGCTCGGCGGGAAGAACCCCAACGTCGTCTTCGCCGAC
>DVGD01000044.1 GCA_018712905.1 Candidatus Avoscillospira stercoripullorum
GGCTGGGTGGCGGCATAGGTCTCCTTGCTCTTGGAGTAGATCACGCCGTCTGCGGCATTGATCTCATACTCATACTTGGCCGTATCGGTGTGGAAATCCAGCTCGTAGCGGGAAACGCCGTCGTCCATGTCCAGCTTCTCCTCGGTGAACACCACCTGGTCGGCGGTGAGACCGGCGTCGGAGAGCGCCACGGCCTTGGCATCCTCCAGGGTGATTTCCGCCGTGGGCGTCAGGGTGGTCGTCTGGGCAGGTGCCTGGGTGGTGCCGGCGGCCAGGTGATCCACTTCCTTCTTCACGATGGTGCCGTCGGAGGCCTTGACCCAATACTCATATTCGGCGCCGTCCGCGGCAAATTCGATCTCATAGACAAACTGGCCGTGGTCGAATTCGAAGTCGCACTGGAACATCTGGGCGCTGGCCGGATCCACACCGGCGTCGGCGCAGGCCAGATACTGTGCCTTCTCCTGGCCAATGGCGCCGCTCTGGGCGATGGCGTTGACCGTGAGCACCGTGGCGGTGCCCAGGCAGGCCAGGGCAGCCAGGAGAATGAGGGTGCTGACAAGGGCTTTCTTGGGGGTTTCGAAATAGGATTTTAATTTCTTCATAGCTGTTCGCTCCTTTATTTTCATCTTTGACCATAGGATACAGCCTGAAGATTAGAGAAACATTAGTCCGCGGATTTTTTTTATCAGGACAGTGAAGGTGCTCCCCTTGCCCACCTCGCTGGTGAGGGAAACACCGCCGCCGTGGAACCGGGCAATCTCCTGCACCATGGAGAGCCCCAAGCCGCTGCCCTGGCCGGTGCGGGAGGAATCCGCCTGATAAAAGCGGCGGAAGATCTTTTCCTGCTCCTCTTGGGCAATGCCGATTCCGTCGTCGGCCACCGTGAGCACGGCCTCGGCGGCAGTCTCGGTGAGGGAAACCTGGATGTGACCATCGGGGCGGCCATAGCGATAGGCGTTGCTCACCAGGTTGGTGAGAAGGCGCGTGAGCAATTCCCGGTTGCCCCTAACCGCAATCCCCGGCGCCGCGTCCCAGGTGAGGGTGATCCCCTGCTCCCGGATGAGCGCCAGGTCGGGACACTGTGTTTCGAGCAGCGCGCTCAAGTCCACCCGCTCCAGGGTATAGCGCTCGGATTGAAGCTCCAGGCGGGAGAAATCCAGCATATCCTGGATAAGACGCGCCATCTTTTTCCCCTGGCGTGCAATCACCTGGAGTGCTTCCCGGTACTCCTTGGTGGTTCCATCCTCCTCCAGCGCCAGCTCGCACTGCGCCAAGATCACGCTCATGGGCGTGCGCAGCTCATGGGAGGCGTCGGAGGTGAATTGCCGCTCGTTCTGAAATGCCTCGTCCAGCCGGGCAAACATGGCGTTGAACTGCCCGGCCAGCTGGTGGAGCTCGTCGCCTCCCTTTCCCAGCTCGATTCGCTTGTTGAGGTCGCCGCCGGCGCGGATCTCCGCCGCTGCGGCGGTGATCTTCTGCATGGGACGCAGCATCCTGCCCGCGATGAGATACCCGCCCACAATGGCGGCAAGCACCAGGAGGGGCATGAGTATCAGGGACATCTGCGCAATGTTGGTGAGCTGCACCTTGCCCTGGGTCTCGGCCACCGCGCCCCGGAGCCACAGCCCGGAGAGTCCCGCCTGAGGCAGGGCGCAGTCGTAGACATAGTAGAGCACGTCCCCGGCGGTGACCTCCTGGATCACCTCATTTTGAAAGGGTAAGTCCTGCGTCTCCCGGGCGATGGGATTTTCGCCGTAGAGGAAGGTGCCGTCCTCCTGGTAGAGGGCGGTGAAGACGCCGTTGACCTCGTCGAGAAAGTCGTCGTCCACCTCCAGGTAGCCCTCGCCGTAGCGGAGGTAGTGATCCAGGGTGGACGTGAGGTCAACGTGGTGGAGATCGGCATAATACTCCACCTCATCGACGTTGTGCGCCATGGTCTCGATGAGGCTGTCGCGGATGTTTTTGAGAATCACCTGACGGCTGATGGCGAAGATCACCCCGTAGGTGATGGCAGCCACCAAGATGAGCGCCGCCGAAAACCACAGCGTGATCTTCAGCCGGATGGACGCGCCCCTCATGGCGCCTTGTCCTCTCGGAGGACGTAGCCCCGGCCACGCACCGTGTGGATGAGCTTCTCCTTGCGCCCCTCGTCGATCTTCTTGCGCAGGTAGCTGATATACACGTCCACCACGTTGGTGCCGCCCTCGTAGTCGAGATTCCAGATGTGGTTTTCAATCTTCTCCCGGGAGAGGACGATGCCCTGGTTGTGCATCAAATACTCCAGCAGGGCATACTCCTTGGCCGAGAGGGTGATGGGCTGGCCGCCCCGGCGCACCTCCTGGGTGGCCAGGTTCAGCGTGAGATCTCCCACGGTGAGCACGCTCTCCGAAGCGCCGAAGGACAGGCGGGTCATGGCGCGGATCCGCGCCAGAAGCTCCTCAAAGGCGAAGGGCTTGACGAGATAGTCGTTGGCGCCGCTGTCCAAGCCCCGCACCCGGTCGGCGATGGCGTCCCGCGCCGTGAGAAACAACACCGGCGTGGTCTTGCCCCGCTCCCGCAGAGAACGCAGCACCGCAAAGCCGTCGGCCTTGGGCATCATGATGTCGAGTATCACGCCGTCATAGTCGGTATAGGAGAGGACATGGATGGCCTCCTCCCCGTCAAAAAAGCTGTCGACACTGTAGCCCGCCGACGTGAGCTTTCTGGTAATGAGGCGGTTTAAGTCCCGCTCGTCCTCTGCCAATAAGAGCCGCATGGGCAACACCTCCACTTAGGGTTATTATACAGCATAACCTCCTAAGATGAAAGGAACATTAGGGCAGCACCGCACAATTTGGCAAGAGCATTCGGCCAAAGATTTTGCCTCATACGAAAGTTATAAAAGGGCGGGAATACTGTATGTATTTCCCCCTTTTATAACTGCACGGATGGGGCAAAAGATTG
>DVGD01000290.1 GCA_018712905.1 Candidatus Avoscillospira stercoripullorum
CGGGGGGTGTGTGCGGGGGGCAAAAAGCCCACCGCGCGTTCAATCAAACAGGATTTTGAAACTTTTTTGAAAGTTTCAAAATCCGCACAGCGTGGCGAAAAGACTTTTTCGACACGCTGGGGGCGGCTCTCTGAGCCGCCCGCCTCCGGCCAATACCGCGTCATAGTCCCATCACGTGGAAAGGGGTCTTTTGCCCGTAGACAAGATGATGTTGACCGGCATGCCCCGGCGGGATCCGAGCAAGCTCTTCAAGACGCTCGGGATGCTGGACAGCTGCAACGACTGGCTCCACGACACCCGAAACCAGCGCTGAGCCGACGAGCGGGACTGAGCCTTGCGGAGACAACAAACGGGATCAGGGCATTTGCCTTGATCCCGTTTCAGCGTGGAGAATATACTTGTTTGGCCAGATGCAGGTGCGAACCGGTGTGTCAGCGCTGTACTCGGCCTGAGCCGTCGCCGCCTGCGAGCTTTTCCACTTCGGCCACTGTGACGCGGTTGAAGTCGCCCTCGATGGAGTGCTTCAGGGCGGAGGCAGCCACGGCAAAGTCGATGGCCTGCTGGCTGCCCTTCCCCGAGAGCAGGGCATAGATGAGGCCGGCGCCGAAGCTGTCGCCGCCGCCCACTCGATCCACGATGTGGAGATGGTACTCCTTGGAGAAGTGGCAGGCTTCGCCGTCATAGAGCATGCCGGCCCATTCATTGTCGCTTGCGGAGAGGGAGGTGCGCAGGGTGATGGCCACTTTTTCAAAGCCGAACTGCGCTTGGAGCTTCTTGGCCACAGATTCATAGCCCTGCTTGTTGAGCTTGCCGCCGTAGATGTCGGTGTTTTCTGCCTCGATGCCGAAGACGTCCTTGGCGTCCTCCTCGTTGGCGATGCACACGTCCACATACTGGCAGAGTTTGCCCATGGCCTCACGAGCCTGGGCTCGCGTCCAGAGCTTGCCGCGGTAGTTGAGGTCACAGGAGATCTTCACGCCCCGCGCCTTGGCGGCACGGCAGGCGGCCAGACAGGCCTCCACCATGTTTTGACCCAATGCGGGGGTGATGCCGGTGAAGTGGAACCAGTCGGCGCCGTCGAAGATGGCGTCCCAGTCAAACTCGCTGGGATCCGCCTGCTGGATGGCCGAACCGGCGCGGTCATAGATGCACACACTGCCCCGCTGGGATGCGCCCTTTTCCAGGTAGTAGACGCCGACGCGGTCGCCGCCCCGGACGATCTTGGAGGTATCCACGCCGAAATAGCGAAGGGAATTGACGGCTCCCTGGCCGATGGCGTGGGCGGGCAGCCTGGTCACATAGACCGACTCCAGGCCGAAGTTGGCAAGGGAGACGGCCACATTGGCCTCACCGCCGCCGAAGGTTGCCTGGAGCTGATCGCTCTGGAAAAAGCGCTCATAGCCGTTGGGCGCAAGGCGCAGCATGATTTCACCGAATGTGACGACTTTAGCCATGATGACGTACCTCCTGGACAATTTCTGCCGACTGGCGGCACAGCGCGGTGATTTCATCGAATTTCTGGCCGTCGATGAGATCAGCCGTGACCATGTACGAGCCGCCGCAGGCGGCGATGACCGGGCAGGAGAGATACTCCTTTAGATTTTTGAGGTTGATGCCGCCGGTGGGCATGATCTTGAACATGGGGAAGGGGGCGGACATGGCCTTAATTTTGGCCAGGCCGCCGGACTGCTCGGCGGGGAAGAATTTGAGCACTTCCAGGTCAAATTCCAGCGCCATCTGATATTCTGTGGGCGTGGTACAGCCGGGGAAGTAGGGCAGACCCAGGTTCCGGCATTTTTCGGCCAGCTTGGCGGAGAAGCCGGGGGAGACGATAAACGATGCACCGGCGGCGTGAGCCTCTTCAATCTGAGCCACGGTGAGCACCGTCCCGGCGCCCACCAGCATCTCGGGGCAGGTTTCCCGCATGATGGAGATGGCCTTGGCAGCCCCGGCGGCGCGGAAGGTCACCTCGGCCACCGGCAGACCACCGGCGCACAGGGCTTTGGCCAGAGGCGCGGCGTCCCGCTGGGGGTGGTTGAGCTTGATGACCGGCACTACGCCGATGGCGGCGATTTTTTCATGGAAGGCGTTCATCTGTGCCACCCCTTACACGCCGGAGTAGGCGGAGAAGCCGCCGTCGATGGGAAGGCAGACGCCGGTGATAAAGCTGGCTGCCTCGTTGTTGAGCAGGAACAGCACTGCGCCTGCCAGCTCCTTCTCGGTGTCGCCGAAGCGTCCCATGGGCGTGGCGGCCAGAATCTTGCCGGTGCGGGCGGTGGGAGTGCCGTCGGGGTTCCACAGGAGCGCCGCATTCTGCTTGGTGGAGAAGAAGCCGGGGGCAATGGCGTTGACGCGGATTCCCGTCTTGGCAAAGTGGACGGCCAGCCACTGGGTGAAGTTGGTCACAGCGGCCTTGGCGCCGGAGTAGGCGGGAATTTTGGTCAGGGGCCGGTAGGCATTCATGGAGGAGATGTTGAGAATATTGCAGCCCTCGCGTCCCACCATCTGCCGGGCAAAGGCCTGGGTGGGGATGAGAGAGCCGATGAAATTGAGGTTGAAGACGAACTCCACGCCGCTCTTGTCCAGGTCGAAGAAGCTCTTCACCTCGGCATCGATGTCGCCGGCTTCATAGTACTCCTTGTCGGTGGTGGCGCGGGGATTGTTGCCGCCGGCGCCATTGATGAGAATATCGCAGGGGCCGAAATCTGCTAAGACCTGATCGGCCACGGCATAGCACATGTCCTTGTCCAGCACGTTGCACTGGTATGCCTTGGCCACGCCGCCCTCGGCAGCGATTTCAGAGGCGAATTTTTCTGCGGCTTCCAGGTTGAGATCCAGCAGCGCAACCTTGGCGCCGGCACGCGCAAGCACCTTGGCAAAGGCGGAGCACAGCACGCCGCCCGCGCCGGTGACAGCGGCGACCTTCCCGGTGAGATTGGTATTGATGACATTTTGTTCCATGACACTCATCCTTTCTTCGCTTTGGTGCAGGCTTCAAAGAGTCCGTTGAGGTAGGCCGCGCCCAGGGCACGGTCATAGAGGCCATAGCCAGGCTTGCCGGTCTCGCCCCAGATCATCCGGCCGTGGTCGGGCCGCACGTAGCCGTCGAACCCGGCGTCCACCAGAGCCTTGACGATCTCGTAGATGTCGAGGCTGCCGCAGGCGGAGAGATGGGCGCGCTCTTCAAAGGAACCGTCGGGCAGCAGCTTGACATTGCGGATATGCATAAAGCCGATGCGTCCCATGGCGGCGTACTTGCGCACCAGGGCGGGCACATCGTTGAACGCGGCGCAGCCCAGGGAGCCGGTGCACAGGCACAGGCTGTTGGCCGGGGAATCCACAATGGAGAGGTAACGATCCAGGTTTTTCTCGCAGGTAATCACCCGGGGCAGGCCGAAGATGGGATAGGGGGGATCGTCGGGATGGAGCGCCATGACCACGCCGCATTCCTCTGCCACGGGGATCACGGCCTTGAGGAAGATTTCAATGTTCTTCCAAAGACCTTCCTCGCCCAGCTCGCCGTAGGCGCGGATCAAGCCGCGCACCTCATCCTGGGTGTAGCTGGCGTCCCAGCCGGGGAGGTGGATGTCGTCGGTGAGGGGATCGAGCCCCTGGAGCTGATCGAAGTACATGACCAGGCTGGTGGAGCCATCGGGCGCGGCCTTGTCCAGCTGGGTTCGCGTCCAGTCGAAGACGGGCATAAAGTTGTAGGTGACGCACTTGACGCCATATTTGGCGCAGCGGCGAATGTTTTCCAAGTAGGCCGCGATGTGCTCGTCGCGCTTTTCGGTGCCGAGCTTGATATCCTCGCTGACGGGGATGGACTCCACCACGTCGAAGACAAGGCCGTGCGCCTTGCAGTCCTCAGCCAGCTTCTGGATGGATTCCTCCGGCCAGACCTGGCCGGGCTTTACGTCGTAGACCGCCGAGACAACGGAGCGCATGCCGGGGATTTGGGCGATGTAGGAGAGAGGGATGGGGTCGCTCTCTCCGTACCAGCGAAAGGAAAGCTTCATGAGAGTTCCTCCTTTTAGAGATTGAAATACCGCTTGGCATTGCCGCAGCAAATACCCTCCACCAGCGTCCTGAGGGCATCGGGATCGTCGGGATATTCGCCGCCTTCCACCCACTGCCCCAGCAGATCGCAGAGAATGCGGCGGAAGTAGCCGTGGCGGGCATAGCTTAAAAAGCTGCGGCTGTCGGTGAGCATGCCGATGAAGTTGCCAAGGATGCTGAGATTGGCAAGGCTCACCAGATGCTCGGTCATGCCGGCTTTGTGATCGTTGAACCACCAGGCAGAGCCGTGCTGGAGCTTGCCGGGGAGCTCCGCACTCTGGAAGGAGCCGAGGAGCGTGTCGATCCAGCCGTTGTCGGCGGGATTGAGGGAGTAGAGAATGGTCTTGGGCAGGCAATTCTCTGCATCCAGGGCGCTGAAGAGGCGGTAGGCCGCCGCGCAGCTGTCGGTGACAGCCATGGCGTCAAAGCCGGTATCAGGCCCCAGGGCGCGGAACATCTTTTCATTGGGATTGCGCATGCAGCTGAAGTGAATCTGCATGGCCCAGCCCAGACGGGCATATTCCCGGGCGCAGTGGAGCAGCAGCGCCGTCTGGTAGCCCTCCTGCTCCTCGGTGGTCAGGGTCTGGCCGGCCAATGCCTTTTGCAGGGCGGCGGTGGCGGCCTCGTCTGAGACGGGGCGGAACATGATATAGTTGAGGCCGTGGTCGCTGGCGCGGCAGCCATGGGCTGCAAAGTGAGCCATCCGGCGGCTGAGCGCCTGCCGAACATCCTCCACGGTGGAGATGTGGATTCCCGCTTTCTCGCCCAGCCGGGTCATATAGCCGGCAAAGCCTGGCTTTTCCGGGCTGAGCGCCGGGTCAGGACGGAAGGTGGGGTAGACCGCCGTGGAAAAGGTCGGATCCTCTGCCAGCTTCCTGTGCCAGGCCAGGTCGCTCACGGGGTCGTCGGTGGTGCCGATCATATCCACGCGGCTTGCGGCAATGAGCTGCCGGGCAGACATGGACTGGAGCTTTTCCCCGGTCAGTTCCCAGACCTCCTGGGCGGTTTTGGCGTTGAGGACGCCGTGGTAGCCGAAGTACGTGGCCAGCTCCAGATGGCACCAGTGGTACATGGGGTTGCCAATGGCCAGGGGGAGGGCTTCGGCAAACTTCTGAAACTTTTCGCGGTCAGGGGCACTTCCGGTGATATATGGCTCTGCCACGCCGTTGGAGCGCATCAGACGCCATTTGTAGTGGTCTGCGCCCAGCCAGAGCTGGGTGATATTGTCATAGGTGCGGTCTTCGTAGATTTCCTGCGGATCCAAGTGGCAGTGGTAGTCCACGATGGGCAGCTGCGCTGCAATCTCATGGTAGAGCTTGCGCGCCGTGTCTGTATGCAGCAGAAAGTCTGGCGAGAGAAACTGAGTCAAAGTAATCTTCCTCCTTTGCATGTCTCCAGTATATCAGCATGTTATTGCAATGATAATTGCAGAAATTGTTTGACTCCTTGCGATTCTTGCGGTAGTATCAAGAAAGAACGAGGGAGAACCCGGCTGCCGGCGCGCCGGAAAGCAAAATGCGCAAATGGATAAAGGAGAGAGGCGCCATGCGAGAGAGAACAAAGCCCTTTGACCCGCGCCAGGTCATGCTCCGGCCGGATTTCGAAATTTTCCACACCCAGGATACGAAGCTCAAGGCGGTGGAGGTGCACCACCATGATTTCTATGAGGTATACTTTCTCCTGCGGGGGCGGGTGACCTACCGGATCGAGGGCAGGATTTACCATCCCCAGCCCGGGGATCTATTGCTCATCAGTCCCATGGAACTCCACCAGGTTACGGTGGAAGGGGAGGACGAGCCCTATGAGCGCATGGTGCTTTGGATCGGCCGGGCATATCTGGATGGCTTCGCCCGGGAAGAGGAGACACTCAGCCGCTGCTTCGACCGCTCCTATCCTGGCCACAGCAATTTGCTGCGCCTGCCGGAGGCGCAGCTCTCCCAGGTGCGGCGGCTGCTGGAGCGCCTCTCCTGGGAGCGCCAGGGGCAGGAGTACGCCGCGGAGCTCTGCGCCCAGGGGCTGCTCCTGCAGCTGATGGCCTTTCTCAACCGGGCTGACCACGCCGGCAGCCAGGGCGAGGAGACGGCGTTGATCTCCCAGGTGCTGGACTATATCAATGCCCACTATGCCGAGGAAATCACCCTGGATCACCTGGCGCAGAAGTTTTATGTGAGCAAGTACCACCTCAGCCACGAATTCAGCCGCGTGGTGGGCTCCGGGGTCTACCGGTATATTCTGCTCAAGCGGCTTTTGATGGCGCGGGAGCTCCTGATGCTGGCAACGCCGCCGGGCGAGGTCGCCCTTCGATGCGGTTTTCAGGAATATTCAAATTTTTACCGGGCGTTTCGCACCCATTACGGCGCATCTCCCCGCAGCTATCTCGCCCAGGGCTGCAAGCATTCGGATGCGGGTCTTGCGTAGCCGCGCCGGGGTGTTTTCCCAAATACTTGACACAATCCGCTTCTTTGCTTCATAATGAAGAAAAGGGTTGCCCAGTGGCACACGCGCACTGGGGGAGAAAGGAGGAAAAAGGGCATGGGGGATGGAAACAAAACAGGCGCGCCTCTGGCAGGCGTCCTGGGAAAATTTTTGCTCGTATATCGCAATTTATTTGAATTGATCTGTCTGAACGTCTTTTTTGTGATCTGCTGTGTCCCGGTGGTGACGATTCCCATGGCAGTATCCGCCCTTGCGCAGACGATGATGGCACTGCACCGGGAGCAGGATACCCACCTCCTGCGGCGGTATTGGAGCTTGTTCCTCCATCCGGTGCTGGGCCAGTACTTCACGGTGCTGCCGCTGCTCCTGCTGGAGGCGTTTTTGGGATTTGGCCTGCTTATCTACATCGGCGCCCGGAACGCAGCGCCCATTGTCTGGGTGGGATGCGGGATGAATGTGGTGGCCTTTGGGCTGTCTGTCGCGGCGGGCATGTATCTTGTTCCGTGGATGGTGTCCAGCGGCGAGAAGTACTGGGCAGCATGGAAGCACGCCTTCCTTCTGGCCGTGGCAAAGCTTCCCTACACAGTTACAGCGTTGGCAGCAATGGCGCTGATCTGGATTATCTGCCTGCGCTGGTTTCAGCAGTGCTGGATCGCGTTTTTCCTGGTGGTGTTTTCCCTGTCGTCGTACATCGGCACCGCCTGTGCAGATCGCTGGGTAGTGGAATTGTTAGGAGATGAGACAGACTGACCCCTTGGAGGTGAGGCACTTTGTACCAGCTTTTGATTGTAGACGATGAAAAAACCATTCGAATGGGTCTGGCCAGGGTGGTAAACTGGAGCGAATTGGGCTTTGAGGTGGCGGGTGTGGCCGAAAATGGTGAAGAGGCTCTGCGCATTGTCCAGGAAAAGCCCATCGACGTTCTCCTCACGGACATCCAGATGCCGGAGATGAATGGCCTTTCTCTGGCGCGGCAGGCGCTGGCATATCATAAGGAGATGAAGGTCGTCATCATCAGCGGCTACAGCAGCTTCGAATATGCCCAGCAGGGGATTGAGCTGCGCGTGGAGGGGTATATTTTAAAGCCCATCGACCTCCGGCAGATCAGCGAGGTGTTCACCCAGATCAAATCCCGCCTGGACACCGAGCGGCAGATTGCGGCTGTGCTCGGCGGCACGGCGCGCATTGAAAAAGCGGCCGCGGCGCGGATGATTGCCGCCCTCGAGCACGACAAGGGCGACGGCATGGAAGCCGTGATCGGGGAACTTGCGGAGCAGCTTCGCCCCTTCCCGCCCGAGAGCGCGTGCAGTGCCTACCGGCGTGTGCTCAAGGCGGTGGCGGAACACTTCCAGTTCCCGCTGGGACGCTTTCGCCTGGAGCAGGAGGAGGCGCAGGCCATGGATTGTGAGCAGCTGGAGAAGGCCTTCCGGCAGGACATCGAATCGGGCATGCGGATTGCATTTAACCTGACCGATCAGACGGCCGCCGTGCTGTGCCACCGGGCACGGGAAGAGCTCCTGCGGGAATATCAGAAGACGTCCGTCTCCCTGCGGGAGATTGCCGCACGCCTCAATGTGAGCTATGGCTACCTCTCGAGCATCTTCACCAAGCAGTTTGGCATCTCCCTAAAGGGCTACCTCATCCAGGTGCGGATGGAAAAAGCCCTGGAGCTCCTGCTGAAACGGCGCTACAAGATCTATGAAATCGCGCTGATGGTGGGCTATACCAACACGCGGTATTTTTCCGATGCCTTTCGCAACTTCTATGGCGTGTCGCCGACCCAAAAACTCGAGACGCTGCACCAGATGCTGCCCGATCAGGAAGGCGGCGACACATGAAATCCATTCCGCTGCGCCATGTGTTCACCCAGGCGACCTACTTCGTGGTGCTCTTTTCCGCCATTTTTCTGTGCCTGGGGAGTTTTGTCCTGATGGCGGTGATTTCCAGGCAGAATCTCCATGCCAACCTGCTGGAGCTCGCCGAGCGGAAAAGCGAGAGCGTGGAGCGCATCCTCACCAGCGCCTCCGAGACCGTGCGCAACATCGCCTATGACGAGGGATTGCAGCAGCTGCTCTCGCAGTACGTGTCGGAGGACGAGGAAGAGGAGCTGCTCAATAAGATCAAGGTCAACCGGGAGCTTCAAAATCAATCCCGCTTCTTCTCCCAGGCGGACAATATCATTGCCTATTCCCCCGACGGCGTCATCCTCGGCAATAAGTACGGCGTGGATTCCGTGATTTCCGACCATATTCCCCAGCTGCTGCAAATGGCAAAGGACAGCGGCAACATCCTCTGGATTCTTCCCTCGGAAGATTTTGCCGACCATGGCATCATGGACTGCATCATGCTCACGGAAATCCGGGCGTCGAGCACGGGGAACGGAGTGAAGCTCAACGACATTCTGGGCTACCTGGTGGTGCAGTATAACTTCGGGGAGCTCGAGCTGGCGCTGGAGACGGAGCAGAGCGGCTACAATGCCCATCTCATCAGCATGGATGGCAGCGTGATCTGCACCACAGGGCCGGCGGATCTCCCAGAAACGGTGAACCACTCGTCCCACATTTCGCTGGGCAAGGTGACAAGAGTCACATACCGAGGAGCTTGGTACTATGTGGCGGCGCAAAAGATCAGCCTGCCGTCGGTGAGCTTCTACTGCATCTGCACGGCGCCGGTCATCAAAATCCTCGAGGATGTGTATGTTGCGCTTGTGGTGATTCTCCTAATGAGTGCGATGATTATGCTCTGCACGTATTTTGTCATTCGGCGACGGTCAGAGCGTATCTGCCGCACCTTCGACCAGATGAATCGCTCCTTTGAACTTATCGAGGAGGGGGAGCTGGATCTTGACACCTTCTCCCAGACTGGCGTGCTGGAAGTGGACGATCTCACCGAGCGGTTTAAGCATATGGCCAACCAGCTCGACCAGGTGATGTATGAGCTCTATGAATCGGAGCTGCACAAGCAGAGCCTCATTGCCGACCGGAAGGAGGCAGAGCTGACGGCAGTTCGGATGCAGATCAACCCGCACTTCCTCTATAACACCCTGGACACCATCAATTGGACGGCGCTGACCCATGGGGACTACGAGGTTTCGGAGATGGTGCTGATGATGGCGCGGCTGCTGCGCTCCAATCTCTCCTTGTCCTCGGTCAATCCCACGGTTCGCATGGAGCTGGAGCGGGTGGAGCTCTTTGTGCAGCTGGAGCAAAAGCGCTTCGGCGAGCAGCTTCGCTATGAAGCCTGGGCTGACGAGTGCCTGCTGGATGCAGCCATGCCGGGGATGATGCTTCAGATCCTGGTGGAGAATGCCATCAACCATGGCTTCGACCGGCGGGCAGGGCAAGGACTGATCCGGGTGCGGGTGGAGCAGGACGGGGAGCAGATCGTGGCAACCGTTTCAGACGATGGCAAGGGCATGCCGCCCGAGGTGGCGGCCGAGCTGCGCCAGGCCTGGGAAAATGCCCAGGAGGACACCATTCACGCCATGCAGCCGTCGTCGCATATCGGCCTGCGCAATATCATGAAGCGGCTTCGCCTGCTCTATGGAACCCATGGGGGATTTTCCTTTGAGACAGGGCAGGAGGGAACAACCATTCGCATATCTTATCCCAAGCAATCCTCTTGAACAGAGATTTCCCGCAGGACAAGTATCTGTAGGTTCATTTCAGAACGGTTCAGGTGCTTGTCCTGTTTTTTCGCTGTCTCCAGAAATGCGTGAAAAAACTAGGATAAATATGAAAAAAACCACATTGAAACAGGAAAGAACGTCGAATTATAATAGAATTAGCGATAATGAACAGGAGAGGATCAATTTTTTGTCGCAGAACTAGTCTAAATTACTAAGGAGGAGAAACCATGAAACGAATGATTAGCTTACTTCTTGCCTTGGCAATGTTAGGATCCATGCTGGCAGGCTGTAGCGGAAACAAGACTGCGGATTCCACCACCACCGGGGATCAGCAGACCCAGACGCAGGACGAGAACCAGTCCGGCAGCGAACCGGTTACCATCCGCTACTATGACTGGGATCTGGTGGATCAGTCCGTAATCGACAAGTTCATGGAGGAAAACACCGATATCATCGTGGAAGTCTATGACGTGTCTGCCAACAGCGACCGCGCCACTCAGCTGGACATCCTGGCCATGAGCGGCGAAATCGACGTGATGCCCCAGGCCGACGGCGACCAGTTCGTCCGCTTTGAAGAGGGCATGATGGCCAACCTGGACGAGCTCATTGAAAAGTACGAAATCGACATGGAAACGTCCTTTGGCGATTACACCAGCTGGGTGCAGTATAACGGCAGCTACTATGGCATTCCCTACCGCACCTCCCGCACGGCGCTCTTCTACAACAAGGATATCTTCGACGCCGCTGGTGTGGAATATCCCACCGATACCTGGACCAACGAGGACTATATGGAAGCTGCCCGCGCCATTTCCGCATGGGGCAAGGACAACGGCGGCGTCTATGGCACCTATTCCCACACCTACGGCAATGAGTGGGCCATCATGGCGGCGCAGGCCGGCGAGTGGTACACCGAGGACGGCCTTTGCAACATCCGCGACGATGCCTGGGTTCGGGCACTGGAACTGCGCAATGAGATGGACGCAGAGGGTCTCCAGATGCCTTACAGCGAGATCAAGGCTTCCGGCACTGTCATCAACAGCTCCTTCCTGGGCTCCAAAGAGGGCATGACCATGGCTGGCAGCTGGCTGGTGCGCGATATGAAGAAGACCGATCAGTTCCCCTTTGACTTCGAAGTCGGCGTGGCGCCTGTGCCCCGCTGGGACGACAGCGTCGAGGGCGTCCGCGGCAACTACTCCGTTTCCGCCCTCTGCATCCCCGAGACCTCCAAGAACAAAGAGGCTGCCTTCCGCTTCATCATGTACCTGGAGATGGAGAACGCCCAGGCCATTGCTGCCACCGGCAACGTGCCCTGCTACATCCCTGCCTATAGCGATGCGCTGATCCAGACCTTCGTGGAAGGCTCTCCTCTGACTGTGGAGCAGGCCTCCTACTTCTTCGACTCCGACGTGGAGCTCACCACCAACAAGATTACCGGCCCCAAGGGCGGCAACTACATGTCCATCATCAACGAGGAAGTGCAGCCCTACTTCTTCGGAGAGACCGACCTGGAGACGGTGCTTTCCAACATTGAAAGCCGCGTGAATGAAGTCCTCGCAGAGTAAGCTGCATGATGGAACCTCCCAGAGGACGCGGAAGCCGATGGCTTCCGCGTCCTTCCGGGAAAGACCTGTGCAAGCTGCGCTTCCAACTGAAAAGAGGTAGCCATGAGTGTAAAACAAAGAACGGAGACGCTGGCACGGCCAGTCCGGCGTTCCGTGAGAACGCTCCGAGAAGAGCGAGCCGCCTACGCATTCCTGCTTCCCAGCATCATCGGCACGGCCGCCTTTGTGCTGCTGCCCATCCTGATGTCCCTCATACTCGGCTTTACCAGCTGGAACCCGGTGAAAAGCATCTCCGAAATCCAGTTCAGCGGCCTTGAGAACTTCAAAACGATGCTGGGCGATGAGCGGGTGAAGGCCGCCATTGTCAATAACATCAAATATACAATTACCTATGTACCTATCACCATCATCCTGGCAACGATTTTTGCTGCACTGCTCAACAAGCTGGTCTACGGCAAGGTTCCTCTGCGGATGATGATTTTTATGCCCTATATCTGCTCGCTGGTGTCGGTGGCGGTGGTTTGGACAGTCCTTTTCTACCCCACAGAGGCAGGCCCCGTCAATGCCATCCTCCACAATGTTTTCGGCGTTGAAGATGTGCCCAAGTGGTTCACCAGCTCCAAGTATGCCATGGCGGGCATCATCGCCATGTCCATCTGGCACGATGTGGGCTACTATACCATTATCATTCTTGCAAATATGCAGGGACTGAGCCAGGATGTCTACGAAGCGGCGTCCATCGACGGCGCAAGCCGCTTCCAGAGCTTTACCCGCGTCACAGTCCCCATGCTCAAGCCGACTCTGTTCTTCTGCGTGACGCTGGCTACGATCAACTCCTTCAAGGTGTTTGACCAGATCAACATTATCACAGAGGGCGGCCCCCGCTTTGCCACGACTGTCCTGGTGCAGGCGATCTACTACTATGCCTTTAAGGAATTCAAATTTGGCTATGCTTCGGCCATCGCGGTTGTTCTGTTTGTCCTGGTCTTCGCAGTGACGCTGATCCTGCAGAAGATCGAAAAGAAGTTCAGCGATTAGGAGGGAACGCCATGATGAACACAGCCAAGACAAAAGCCCTGCGATTGCTCGCGACGGTGCTGATCGGCATATTTGCCATCGCCTGCATCTTTCCCTTTATATGGATGCTTTCCACCTCATTCAAGTACGAGATTGACGTAATGGAGTTTCCCATCCGTCTGATTCCGAAGAATTGGAACTTTCAAAACTATGTCAACGTGGTCAAGAACAGCAACTTCCCCATTTACTACTGGAACACCATCAAGGTGACCGTCATCTCCGTTGTGGGTCAGCTGCTGATTTCCAGCATGGCCGCTTATGCCTTTGGACGCCTCAAATTCCGCGGCAAGGCGCTGCTCTACTCGGTGTATCTGGCTACGATGATGATTCCGGCCACGGTCATCATCCTGCCCAAATATCTCTACTTCTCCCAGCTGGGTCTCACCAACACCCATTGGTCGCTGATCCTGCCCAGCTTTTTCTCGGTGTTCGGCGTGCTTCTTCTGAGAAACGCCTTTGCAGAGATCCCCATGGAGCTCTCCGAGGCGGCTTTCCTGGACGGCGCGTCCCACTTCTGGATCTATTCCCGGGTGATTATGCCCCTCAATAAGCCCACGCTGATGACGCTGGTGCTCATTGCCTTTACCTGGTCGTGGAACGACTATATGAACCCGCTGATCTTCCTCAGCGAGGACAAGCTCCTCACCATCACTGTGGGTCTTCAGAAGTTTGCCGATGAATCTTCCAACAACTATGCGCTCATCATGGCGGGAGCAAGCCTGGCGCTGATTCCCATTATCCTCGTATTCCTGATGGCGCAGCGGTACTTTATTGAAAGCTTTACGCATGCAGGTGTGAAGGGATAACCATGAAAATTTCCGGTTTTACAGACGAGATCTGCGACAGCTTTGAAGGCCAGCTCCAGGCTGCGCAGTCCCTTGGCATGGAGTATATTTCGCTCAGGAGCGCCGATGGCGTGAATGTTGGAGCGCTGACCATGCCCACCATTGTCCAGAAGATCAAGCCGCTGCTGGAGGCCTATGGAATTGGTGTTTCCTCCATCGGCTCCCCCCTGGGAAAAGTAGCCCTCGGCGATGAGACGGCCTTTGACGAGCAGCTTGCCATGGCTGCGCGCCTGCGGGATATCGCGCTGGCGCTGGGGTGCCGCTACATCCGGCTGTTCAGCTTCTACCTGCCGGAGGGAACGGAGGCTGCGGCATGGAGCCAGGAGGTGGAGCGCCGCCTTGGTCAGCTGCTGGCCGTTTTTGCAGGCAGCGGCGTCACACCTCTTTTGGAAAATGAAAAGGAACTCTACGGCGACACGCCCGACCGGTGCGAGGCGCTCCTGCGCGCCTTTGCCGGCCAGGGACTGGGTTTGATTTTCGACCCGGCGAATTTTGTTCAGGTCGGCGTGGATCCCCTGGAGGCGTTTCACCGGCTCAAGCCCTGGATCCGCTATGTCCATATCAAGGATGCAGACCGGGAAAGCGGCATCAACGTGCTCTGCGGCACCGGCGGCGGCCGCCTGCCCGAACTTCTCCAGGAACTCCGGGCGGAGGGATATGACGGCTTCCTCACCCTGGAACCCCATCTTGTGGAATTCAGTGCCCTATCCCAGCTGGAGCAGAATGGCGGGCAGTACCTCAATACGGGCGAGACCATGTCGCCGCTGATGGCGTTTTCGCGGCAGCTGGAAGCCGTCAAGCAGCTTTGGAAACAAGGAAAACAGGAGGTCAGATCATAATGGTATCATTCGGTATTATTGGCATCGGCAATATGGGCAGCAGCTACTGCAGATGGCTCCAAGCGGGAGAGGTTCCCGGCGGCCGTCTGGCGGCTGTCTGCGATATCAACCCCGACCGCCTGTCCTGGGCGAAGGAGAACTTCCCCGATGTGAAGTGCTTTGAGAATGTGGACGACATGCTCGCGGGCGATTTGGTGGACGCGGTGATGGTTGTCACGCCCCACTACTTCCACCCGCCCCTTGCCATCAAGGCGCTGCAGGCCGGCAAGCATGTCCTGGTGGACAAGCCCGCCGGCGTCTATGCCAGGCAGATCGAGGAGATGAACCGCGAGGCGGCGGCGCATCCCCAGCAGAAGTTTGCCATGATGTTCAACCAGCGCACCAACCCGCTCTACCGCCGCGTCAAGGAGATCATCGACAACGGCGAGATCGGCCAGCTGCGCAAGGTCAGCTGGATCATCACCAACTGGTGGCGTCCCCAGAAGTACTATGATTCGAGCAAGTGGCGCGCCACCTGGGAAGGCGAGGGCGGCGGCGTGCTGGTCAACCAGGCGCCCCACCAGCTGGATCTGCTGCAGTGGCTCTGCGGCCAGCCCACCAAGGTGCGCGGCTTCCTCCAATATGGCTCCCACCGCAAGATCACCGTGGAGGATGATGTCACAGCCTATCTCGAGTATGCCAACGGAGCCAATGGCATCTTCGTAACCGCAACCCACAATGCCATCGGCACCGACCGGCTGGATATCGAGGGCAACAAGGGCAAGATCGTGGTGGAAAATAGCTGCACCGCCGTGGTCAAGCGGATGAACAAGACGGAAGAGGAATACAATGAGGCGCTGGACTTCCGCCAGGCCTTGGCGCTGACCCAGGGAAAATCCGATGAGCAGATGTACACCGAGGAGACCTTCTCCTTCGAGGAGCACTGGGACATCCAGCATATGGATGTGATGCGCAACTTTGTCGACGCCATTGAGAATGGCGCGCCTCTCATCGCCCCCGGCAGCGAAGGCATTCGTGCCGTGCAGCTGTCCAACGGCATGCACCTGTCCAGCTGGCTGGACAAAACGGTGTCCCTTCCGGTGGATGAGAATTTGTTCTATGAAGAGCTTCAAAAGCGAATTCAGGAGGAGCGGCAGAAATGAGAAAAGTTCGGGTTGGCCTGGTGGGCTGCGGCACGGTGTTCCGAACCCACTTGCAGCAGCTGCGCGAGATGAAGGAGATCGAGATTGCCGCGGTCTGTGACATCGACGAATCCAAGCGCCTGCCGGACTGCGGGTTTTATACCGACTATCACGAGATGGCGCGGCAGGAGACCTTGGACGCAGTGCACATCTGCCTGCCCCATTATCTCCACGAGGATGCCGCGCGTACCTTTGCTGCGGCGGGGATTGCCGTGCTCTGCGAAAAGCCGGTGGGCATGAATCTAGAGCAGTGCGCCCGCATGGCGCAGCTGGAGCAGCAGTATGGCGTTATGGTGGCCGTCTGCATGCAGAACCGCTGGAACAGGACGTTCTGCCGCCTCCAGGAGCTGCTGCGGGAGCCGGAGAGCGGGAAACTGCTGGGCATCAAGGCGATTGCTGCCTGGAACCGCACGTTGGAGTACTACCAGGCGTCCCCCTGGCGCGGGGAAATGGCTCATGCCGGCGGCGGGTGCATGATGAACCAGGCGGTACATACCCTGGATCTCATGCTCTGCCTTGGCGGCGAAGTCGCATCGGTCAGCGGCCAGATCTGCCGCCTTTCCGGCTATCCGATTGAGGTGGAGGACACAGCCTGCGCCAGCATCACCTTTGCCAATGGATGCAAGGGGCTGTTCTTTGGCTCTGTGGTCAACGCCAGCAACGCCAGCATCGAAATTGAAGTATACTGTGAACATGTGACCTACTGCATCAAAGACTATACCCTCTGGCGCAGTGCTCCGGGCAGCAGCGACCGGGAGCGGATCTTAAGCGACGATGTCCTGGCAGAAACCAAGGCCTACTATGGCGCAGGGCACCGGGCACTGATCCATGATTTTTACCGGGCTCTCGCCGGCGCCGGCGGGCACTATGTCACTGTTGAAAGCGCCAGTCGGGTGATCCGGCTGATTGAGGACATTGGAAAATCCTCTGCCCGGCAGGCCGCAGTGGAATTTTAGGAGGGATATCATGGGCAATACACCCAAAATTGCGCTGAACATGTCGCTCATCAAGCATTTCATGTGGGAGTTTGGACCGGATCCGACCTTTGCAAAAATTCACGAGGCTGGCGTGTCCTACTTCGAGCTTTCCCAGATCGACATGACGGATCAGCTCATTGAGGACATTCTCAAGGCTTCTGAGAAGCACGGCGTTACGGTGATGGCCACCAGCGTCAATTATCAGCCCCTCTTTGGAAACAATGCCAAGGGACTGGACATGGTTCGCGATTTCGACAAGATCGTGGCGTATAACCACAAGCTGGGGGTACGGTTTATTCGCGACTCCCTGATCCCAAGAAGCTGCATTCACAGCGAAAAGGGCTTCTATGAGGCGGCTGAAACCTTCAATACGTATGGCAAGCGCTTCTACGAGGCGGGAATCCAGCTCTGCTATCACAACCATCACTTTGAGTTTGAGCGCTTCGGCGACAAGACCGGCTTTGAGATTTTAGTGGAGAACACCGATCCCAAGTATGTGCAGTTTGAGCCCGATGTCCACTGGATTCAGCGGGCAGGTCAAAATCCCATCGACTGGATTCGCCGCCTGGCCGGGCGGGAGTCCCTGGTGCATCTGAAGGACTACCGCATTCGCTTCCCTGAGGGCGATCCCGCACCCGACATCTTTACCCGGGAGCAATGCATTCAGTTCGCCGAGCTGGGACAGGGCAACCTGGACATTCCCGAGATCATCAAGGTCTCCCTGGAGTGCGGCGCAGAGTATCTGCCTGTGGAGCAGGATCAGACCTATGGAAAAGATCCCTTCCAGTGCCTCAAGGAGAGCGTGGCCTACATCAAGTCCATCGGCTATCAGGCGCTGCTATAAGCGCAGCAAAAATCCGCACTGCCATTTGGCGGTGCGGATTTTGTACGCACCTGTAGGGGCGGCTCTCTGAGCCGCCCGCGCAGACTGTCAAAAAACCTCGTTGAAAACTTGTGCGACAGAGCAGCGGGGGGTGTGTGCGGGGGGCAAAAAGCCCACCGCGCGTTCAATCAAACAGGATTTTGAAACTTTTTTTAAAAGTTTCAAAATCCGC
>DVGD01000291.1 GCA_018712905.1 Candidatus Avoscillospira stercoripullorum
GCGGATTTTGAAACTTTCAAAAAAGTTTCAAAATCCTGTTTGATTGAACGCGCGGTGGGCTTTTTGCCCCCCGCACACACCCCCCGCTGCTCTGTCTCATCAGTCTTCTGCGGGGTTTTTCAACAGTCTGCCCTACGGGTTCCGGCGGCGGCTGGCCAGGTAGCCCTCCAGGATGAGAGAGGCCGCCACGGCGTCCACGGTGTTCTTGCGCTTTTTCCCGTGGACGCCGTTATCTGATAGGATACGGTGGGCGTCCACCGTAGTACGGCGCTCGTCCCACATCGCCGGCGTAAGGCCGGTTTTTTCTTCCAGCAGGGCAGCAAAGGCGCGGCAGAGCGCCGCCCGCTCTCCCTCGCTTCCGTCCATGTTCCGGGGCAGCCCCACCACCAGCGCCTCAACCCGGTGCTCCTGCACCAGCTGCGCCACGGCGGCGGTGGCCTTCTCGGGGGTATAGGCGTGGATCACCGTGGTGAAGCCCGTGAGCATCTCCAAGGGATCCGAAATGGCAATGCCCGTTCTGGCGTCGCCAAAGTCAATGGCCATGATTTTCATCGTCTCGCTCCTATTTCAGTTTTTTTCATTATATCATGGCGGCCAATATTTTGTTATTTTTTTCGAAAATTCCCGGCAAAACGTGTTGACCCCGGGAAATCCATATGATATAATGCTTTTACCTGTGAAAAAGGGCTTATTTTTTTGCGCTCTTTTCCTTCTGCGGATGCAATCTTTCCGCGCCGCAGTCGATGCAGGGAGGCAGTATAAGGAGGTGCCGATAATGCGCGTGAAAGTCACTTTGAGATGCTCTGAGTGCAAGCAGAGAAACTACAACACCATGAAGAACAAGAAGAATGACCCTGACCGTCTCGAGATGAAGAAGTATTGCAGATTCTGCAAGAAGCACACCGTCCACAACGAGACGAAGTAAACGCACGGCGCTCCATCCCGTGCAGAAAGGGTGAACAACATGGCAGAAGCCAACAAAAAGGAAAACTTTTTTGTTCGCTCCGGCAAGCGCATCGGCCGCTGGTTCCGCGAAATGCGCAGTGAGCTGAAGAAAGTCGTTTGGCCGAGCAAGAGCCAGATGATTAACAACACGCTGGTGGTTCTCGCCTGCGTGCTGGTAGTCGGCGTCTTCATCTGGGTGTTTGACGCAGTGGTGGGTCTCGTGGTGAATGGTATCATCACCCTCATCAAGGGCTGAGACCGTCATGGCAGAAGCAGCAAAATGGTATGTGGTTCACACATACTCTGGCTACGAGAATACCGTCAAGGCCACCATTGAAAAAACGGTGGAAACGCGGCATCTCGAAGATCTCATTCACATCGTCTCCATTCCCATGGAAACCGTCACCGAAGTCACCGACAAGGGTCCTAAAACCTATGACCGCAAGGTGTTCCCCGGCTATGTGCTGGTGAAGATGATCATGACCGACGAGGCCTGGTACATCATCAAGAACGTCCGCGGCGTCACCGGCTTCGTGGGCTCCGGTACCAAACCCACCCCCCTCACCGAGGAGGAGGTTGCCCAGCTGGGCGTGGAAAAGCACGAGATCGTGGTCAACTACGACGTGGGCGACAATGTGAAAATCAACGACGGCCCCCTCACCAGCTTTATCGGCGTGGTGGACATGCTCGATGTGGACAAGAACAAGGTTCGCGTCATTGTCTCCATGTTCGGCCGGGAAACTCCCGTGGAGCTGGAACTCGATCAGGTGGAGCCCGTCCAACCGTAACGCTATTCAGGCCGCTTTTGCGGCAGGAACGTGGGAGGGGCGCTTCGCCCCGCCAGTACACCACATTTTTTCAGGAGGTGCTCCATTATGGCACAGAAAGTAACAGGTTATATCAAACTGCAGATCCCCGCTGCGAAGGCGACTGCCTCTCCCCCGGTCGGCCCCGCCCTCGGCCAGCACGGCGTGAACATCGCGCAGTTTATCAAGGAATTCAACGAGCGCACCAAGGATCAGGCCGGCTTCAAGATCCCCGTGGTCATCACCGTCTATGCCGACCGCAGCTTCACCTTCGTCACCAAGACGCCCCCCACCCCCACCCTCATCATGAAGGCGCTGGGCATTGAGAGCGGTTCCGGCGTCCCCAACAAGACCAAGGTGGCCACCATTTCCCAGGCACAGCTGCGCGAAATCGCCGAGAAGAAGATGCCCGACCTCACCGCCGCCACCATCGAGGCTGCCATGAGCCAGATTGCCGGCACTTGCCGCTCCATGGGCGTCGTCGTTTCCGACACTTAATTCGCTTGTCCGAGGAGTTCCGGTACCAGACCGGTCCTCATTAAATCTGTGGGAGGATTTTTCCGAAGTACCACTAAGGAGGAAATACAATTGTTCAGAGGTAAAAAATATAAAGACAGCTCCAAGCTGATTGATCGCAGCGTGCAGTACGACGTGGCCGACGCCATGGATCTCGTCGTCAAGGCCGCTCCCGCCAAGTTCGACGAGACCGTGGAAATCCACATCAAGCTGGGTGTTGACTCCCGTCACGCCGACCAGCAGGTGCGCGGCGCCATCGTCCTGCCCAACGGCACCGGCAAGACCCGCAAGGTGCTGGTCTTCGCCAAGGACGCCAAGCTCGACGAGGCTCTGGCTGCCGGCGCCGACTATGCCGGCGGCATGGAGCTGGTGGAGAAGATCACCAAGGAGAACTGGTTTGACTTCGACGTCGTCGTGGCCACCCCCGACATGATGGGTATCGTCGGCCGTCTTGGTAAGGTGCTCGGCCCCAAGGGTCTGATGCCCTCCCCCAAGGCCGGCACTGTGACCCCCAACGTCACCGCCGCCGTCCACGAGATCAAAGCTGGTAAGATCGAGTACCGTCTCGACAAGACCAACATCATCCACTGCCCCATCGGCAAGGTCTCCTTCGGTGCCGAGAAGCTCCAGCAGAACTTCGACGCTCTGGTGGGCGCCGTCATCAAGGCCAAGCCCGCCGCTGCCAAGGGTCAGTATATCCGCAGCTGCGTGATTGCCTCCACCATGGGTCCTGGCATCAAGGTCAGCACCGCGAAGTATTAATTTTAAAGGCAACACCGCATCATTTGCCCAAATGATGCGGTGCTGCTTTGTTTTTCCATTTGTCCTATTGTATTTCATGGGATTATTTTATAAAATACGTCATTTTTCCTTGACAAACAGGAAAAATATGATATACTAGATAAGCTGCCAGAGACAGCAGGAGGCGTTTGCCGTAAGAGGGGTTTGCCCCGTCCTGCCGAGGTATCGCGAAATGACGATCATTTTGTGTCCTCCTGTCTTCCGGCAGGAGGACATTTTATTTTACTCGGAGGTGACACATTTCATGCCCAACGCAAAGGTTTTGGAAAGCAAAAAGGCCACCGTCGATGCCCTGGCCGAGAAGCTCGGCAACGCTACCGCCGCCGTCTTCGTCGATTACAAGGGTATCAACGTCGCCCAGGATACTGAGCTGCGCAACCAGTTCCGTGCCGCCGAAGTAGAATACACCGTTGTTAAGAACACCCTGACCCGTTTCGCCGCCAACAAGGCCGGCTACACCGAGTTCGATGAACTGCTCAACGGCACTACTTCCCTGGCCTGCACCACCGGCGATCCCATCGCCCCTGCTCGCATCGTCTGCGAGTTTGCCAAGAAGAACAAGGACATCGTCAAGATCAAGGGAGGCCTCGTGGAAGGCAAGGTTCTTTCCGTGGACGAGCTCAAGGCCTTCGGCGAACTGCCCAGCAAGAACGCCCTCATCGCCCAGGTGCTCGGCACCTTCCTGGCGCCCATCACCAGCCTCGCTGTTGTCCTGGATCAGATTTGCCAGGCCAAGGGTGGCGCTCCCGCTGCGGAAGAGCCCGCAGAAGCCTAATTTTAGAATTTTATTACGATAAATTGGAGGTAATTTACAATGGCATCCGAAAAGATCACTGCTATGATTGAAGAAGTCAAGACCCTGACCGTGCTGGAGCTGGCTGAGCTGGTTCACGCCCTCGAGGACGAGTTCGGCGTCTCCGCCGCTGCTGCCGCTGTTGCTGCTCCCGCTGCCGGCGCTGCTCCCGCTGAGGAAGAGAAGACCGAGTTCGACGTCGTGCTGAAGTCCGCCGGCGCCAACAAGATCGCCGTCATCAAGGTTGTCCGCGCCCTCACCGGCCTGGGCCTGAAGGAAGCCAAGGAGATCGTCGACAACGCTCCCAAGACCCTGAAGGAAGCTGTCTCCAAGGAAGACGCCGAGAAGATCGTCAACGATCTGAAGGAAGCTGGCGCCGAGGCCGAGATGAAGTAATTTTACTTCGCATTTTCCCCTGTGCATCCGCACAGGGGATTTTTTGTCATTGTACGGGAGGATTTCGTAGGGGTCGATGTCCTCATCGACCCGTGCCGCGTCAGCGGCCTGGCAGAGGCGGCGGCATGAGGTCATGCCGCCCTACAGGTTCGGTGGGAATTGCGGGCGGCTGATAGCCGCCCCTACGAGAAAACCCGCGATCCGAAGACCGGATCGCGGGTTTCGTTTACTGGATGCCCAGCTCCTCGGTGCCGACGGGCGAAATGCCGTGGGCGGTGAGGGTTGCGGCGAAGCCCTCGTCATCGCTGACGCGGAAGACCATGTAGGCCTTGCCGTCGGTGTGGGTGAAGAGAGAGTACATATACTCAATGTCGATGTTGGCCTCGGCCAGGAGCTTCAGCACCGGCGCCAGGCCGCCGGGCTGATCCGGCACCGCCACCACCGTCACCGGCGTCATGGAGAGGATAAAGCCGTGCTCCAAGAGCAAGGTGGTAGCCTTCTGGGGCTGATCCACAATCAGGCGCAGCACGCCATAGTCGGCTGTCTCGGCAATGGAGATGGCACGCATATCAATGGCATTGTCCGCCAGCACCTGGGTGATCTCGGAGAGCTGCCCGGCGCGGTTTTCCAGAAATACGGAGATCTGATGAACAGTCATGTTGTCGTCTCCTTTCAAATCTTGCGCTTGTCGATGACGCGGACGGCCTTGCCCTCGCTGCGGGCGATGGACTTGGGCGCCACCAGCTTGACCTTGGCGTAGATGCCCAGCATGGCCTTGAGGGCGGCCACCAGACCCTTCTCCATCTCGGTGATCTTGCCCAGATTGTCGGAGAAGTTCTCCGGGGTCATCTCCACCATGACCTCCAGGGTGTCGGAGTTGTTGACGCGATCGACAATGATCTGGTAGTTGGCGGGATAGCCCTGCTCCAGAAGCACCGTCTCGATCTGGGACGGGAAGACATTGACGCCCTTGACGATGAGCATATCGTCGCTTCTGCCCATGGGCTTGCTCATCTTCACGTGGGTGCGGCCGCAGGAGCACTTCTCCCGGGTGAGGACGCAGATGTCCCGGGTGCGGTACCGGAGAAGCGGGAAGGCCTCCTTGGTGATGGAGGTGAACACCAGCTCACCCTTGGAGCCCTCGGGGAGCACCTCGCCGGTGTTGGGGTCGATGATCTCGGCGATGAAGTGATCCTCGTTGATGTGCATGCCGGTCTGGGCGCTGCACTCAAAGGCCACGCCGGGGCCGGAGGTCTCGGTGAGACCGTAGATGTCATATGCCTTGATGCCCAGCTTGTTCTGGATATCCTGGCGCATCTCCTCGCTCCAGGCCTCGGCGCCGAAGATGCCGGCCTTGAGCTTGATCTTATCCCGCAGGCCGCGCTCGAGGATGGATTCAGCCAGGTAGGCGGCGTAGGACGGGGTGCAGCAGAGGATGGTGGACTGGAGATCCACCATGAACTGCAGCTGCCGGTCGGTGTTGCCCGAGGACATGGGCAGCGTCAGGCAGCCGACCTTGTGGCTGCCGCCGTTGAGGCCGGGGCCGCCGGTGAAGAGGCCGTAGCCGTAGCAGACGTGGCACACATCCTCGTTGGTGCCGCCGGCGGCCACGATGGCGCGGGCGCAGCAGTCCTCCCAGAGGTCAATGTCGTGCTGGGTGTAGAAGGCCACCACCCGCCGTCCGGTGGTGCCGGAGGTGGACTGAATGCGGACGCAGTCCTTGAGGGGCATGCCCAATAGGCCGTAGGGATAGGCCTCCCGCAGGTCGTCCTTGCTGAGGAAGGGCAGCTTGTGGAGATCCTCCACGCCTCGGATATCATCCGGCGTCAGCCCCTTCTCCTCCATCTTATGGCGGTAGTAAGGCACGCTATCCCAGACGTGGCGCACCTGCTTGACCAGGCGCTCGTTCTGCCAGGCCAGAATCTGCTCCCGGCTGGCGCATTCGATCTCAGGTTGATAGTAACGTTCCATTCGCTCTCTATTTCCTTTCAAGCCCAAAGCGGGCAGGTTGATATGGGATCCGCTGACGGTACAGCAAAGGG
>DVGD01000292.1 GCA_018712905.1 Candidatus Avoscillospira stercoripullorum
GCGGATTTTGAAACTTTCAAAAAAGTTTCAAAATCCTGTTTGATTGAACGCGCGGTGGGCTTTTTGCCCCCCGCACACACCCCCCGCTGCTCTGTCTCATCAGTCTTCTGCGGGGTTTTTCAACAGTCTGAAATAAAATGTTCTGCTCCAAGCGCATGAGCATGGCGGCCAGCTGCTCTCTCGTGATGCTGGCCATGGGGTTTGTGCCGTCGGAGACGCCGGTCTCCATGACCATTCCTGTGCCTTGTTAGTACAGTCGATCCGGCAGCGCCTCGGCGGCGTTTTCCTGGGTGTACACCTTCTCATCGGTGATGATCCGAATGGGCAGCTCCTCCCCGGCCATGAGCTCCTGGATGGCTTTCATGAGCTGCGGGCCGAGCAGAGGGCTGCACTCCACCGTACAGTTGAGGGTGCCCTCGAGCATGGCCTCAAAGGCGATGCGCGTGCCGTCCACGGAGATAATCTTGGTGTCCTCTCCCGGCCGGTAGCCGTGCTCCAGCAAGGTATCAATGGCGCCCAGCGCCATGTTGTCGTTGTGGGAGAAGATCACGTCGATGTCCCAGGGATGATCTTCGAGGTATTCTTCCACCACCATGCAGCCGCCTTCATAGGTATACTCCCCGCCTGCCCGGTACACCACTTCATAGCCCGGGTTTTGCTCCAGGATTTCGCGGAAGCCCTCGTGGCGGTCGATGGTGGGCGAGGCGCCGATGGTGCCCTCAATCTCCAGAATGCGCACCGGCTTTTCCAGATCCTCGGAGTTTTGCAAAAGCCAGCGCATGGCGCGGCGCCCCTCCTCCACGGCGTCGGCGCCGAAGTAAGTCATATAAAGGCTGTCGTCCTCCACCTGGATTCTGCGATCGGAGAGCAGCACAGGGATCCCTGCCTCCTTGCACTCGTAGAGCACCTCGTCCCAGCCGGTGTCGATGACCGGCGAAAGAACGATCACATCCACATCCTCCTGGATAAAGCGGCGGATGGCCGCAATCTGGCGCTCTTGGGACTGATCCGCCTCGTCATAGAGGAGCTCAATGCCGAAGTCCTTGGCCGCCTCTTTGATCGACTTGGTGTTGGTCAGGCGCCAGGTGCTCTCCGCGCCCACCTGGGCGTAGCCCACCCGGATGGTGCGCTCCAGGGGTACCGGCTCCTGGTTGAGCTTTTCCTCATAGGCGTCCACATTTTCCAGGGAGATGGTGTGGCTGCGCAGGATGATCTGCTTGGGCACACCCTGCACCTCGTTGAGGATGTCCATGGCATTTTGAATGGCCTCCTTGCCCCCGGTGGGGCAGGTGACGGTCTTGTAGAGCTTACCCTGGCGGATCATGTCCAGCCCGCCGTCCTCAGAAGCAAAGCCGTCGATGCCGATAATGGGAATGTCCAGCCCCCGCCGGTCCAGGGCGCGGTAGGCGCCCAGGGCGATATAGTCATTGTGGGCAAAGATGCAGTCGATCTCCGCCAAATCCTCGTAGGCCATGACCAGATCCTCGGCCTTGTCCCGGGAATCGTCGTCCACCACCAGCTGCTGGATCTCCAGCGACGGTGCTTCGGCCAGCACACTGCGGAAGCCCTCGCTGCGGTCGTTGCTGGCCTGGGACTGGGGGTTGCCGAAGAGCTCCAGGACGGTTCCCGCGTCATCGCCCATCAGCTCCAGCACCGCCGTACCCGCCTTCTTGCCGATGATCTCATTGTCAGGGCCGATAAACAGCGAGTAGTCGAAGCCCTCCACCGCCCGATCGAGCACAATCACCGGGATGCTGCGGTATATCTCCCCCACCACAGGCGTGATCTGCACCACATCGCAGGGGGATACCACCAGCAGGTCAATGCCGTAATTTTGCAGGCGGTGGATGTCGTCAATCTGCTTTTCGGCGTCTTGGGTGGCATCGGCAAAGACCAGCCGCACCTCGGGATGTTTGGCCGCCTCCTGCTGGATCTCGTCCATGAGCACCAGCCGCCAGGGCTCCCGCATGTTGGCCAGGGACACGCCGATGACGTATTCAATTTCCCCGTCTCCTCCGGCCTGGCAGCCAGGCAGCAGCAACACCGATGCAGCCAGGCAGCATAGCACCACAGCCATGCCCAGCCTTCGCTTCACATTCGCTCCCCCCCTCACCGTTCTTGTTCATTCTTCCGGTACTCCGCCGGAGAGACGCCCATAATCTTCTTAAACACATTGCAAAAATAGTGCTGGCTGGAGTAGCCCACCTTTTCGGTGATCTCATAGATCTTGTCCTGGCTGTTCACCAAGAGCTCCATGGCTCTGCGGATGCGCACCTTGGTCAAGTAATCCACAAAGGTAATGCCCATCTCCTGGCGGAAGATCCGGCTCAGATGCTGGGAGGAGAGATGGAGCTGTTCGGCCACAATTTGCAAAGACAGTGTCTTCCGATAATAATTATTGTCCACGATGGACTTGGCGTCCAGCACAGCCTTGTGGCTGCCCACCATGGCGTGGAGTTCTTCCCGCAGGCGCTCCCAGATCTCTGGAAGCCGGAGGTACTCCTCGCCCCGCGCCTGCGCCACAACGGCCACCACCGGCAAGTGGCGCTGCAGCAGCTGCTGCAGCAGCGCCGCCTTGGCGCGCCACTCCGTCTCCGGTTGGACGTTGGAGAGGAATACCAGGGTGTTTTCCTCGCATTTGCAGCAATAAAGCGGGCTGAAAGGCGCCATAATCTCCCGGGTGATGTTGTCGGCTGCGTAGTGGAGGAGATCTTCGTTCCAGCCGCCGCCGGTATATTCCACCGTGTCCTTGGCGTGGAGCTGTATGGCCGTGACGCCGAAGGGCACCGGCAGCTGGATATTGAGAAACGCCATTCGCCCTTGGATCTCCGTTTCACCGAAGTGGCCGTCGAGCCATTTGGCCAAGAACTCCGAAATCAGCGCGTCCCGGTTCTTCTCCACCTGAGCCTGGGCCCAGGTGAGGTAGTTGATCTTTTCCCGCTTGCTGCGGATGAGCGCCTTGGCCTGGTCGAGCACGGGAAAGAGGGTCTGCTCGCTGATGGGCTTGAGCAGATAGTCCATCACGCCCAACCGCAGCGCCCTCTGGGCATAGGCAAAGCTGTCATAGCCGGTGATAATCACGATCACCGGGTGCTCCATGGCCTTTTGCAGCGCCTCGATGAACTCTAGCCCGTTGAGAAAGGGCATGTTGATGTCCACCAGCAGCAAATCCGGCTTTTTCTCCTTGGTGAGCGCCAGGGCGATTTCGCCGTCCTCGGCCTCGGCCACCACTTCCAGCTCAGGATCCTTCTTGAGAAAACGGGCAAGCCCCCTGCGAATGATCTCTTCATCGTCTGCAATCAGTACCTTATACATATCTTTCCCCCAATTCCCACTCTTCCGGCAGCGTAATCATCACCTGGGTGCCCTCTCCCTGGACGCTGTCGATGGTAACGCCGTATTCTCCGCCGTAGCAGAGCCGGATGCGCTCCTGGATATAGAAGAGGCCGAAGCTGCTTTTTTCCGAAATGGGCGTGGCGGCGGCCAGCCCCTCCTGCAGCGCCCGGAGCTTCTCCGGCGCGATGCCCGCGCCGTCGTCTGCCACGATGAGCTTGAGCTTTCCCGCCTCGCGCCGTCCCAGCACCCGGATGGTTCCGCCGCCCCGCTTGACCTTGATGCCATGGTAAATGGCGTTTTCCACCAGCGGCTGCAAGATGAGTTTGGGCACGGTATACCCCATAAGCGCCCGGGGAATATCCAGCACATACTGGAGTTTGTCCTTATAGCGTATTTTTTGAATGTACAAATAGTTGGTAATGTGGGTCACTTCTTCCCGGAGGGTGATGAAGTCCTTTCCCTGGCTCAGGCCAATGCGGAACATGTTGGAAAGGGCGTCCACCAGGAGAACAATGTCCTCGGCATCGTAGTCCCGCGCCATCCAGCTGATCGTGTCCAGGGTGTTGTAGAGGAAGTGGGGCTTGATCTGCTCCTGGAGGCTCTTGAGCTCGGCATTGCGCTTGCTCTGCTGCTCTAAGTAGACCATGTGCACCAGCTCTTCAATCCGGTCGATCATGTTGTTGAAGCTCTGCCCCAGCTCGCCGATCTCATCGGTGGAGGAGCTCTCAAAGCGCACCTTGAGATTTCCCTCCTCAGCCTTCTTCATCAGCATGCGCAGCTTCAAAATGGGCTCGGTGACTGAATCGGCCAGGCGCACCGACGCGATAATCACCAGAAGCAGCGTCAGCACCACACAGCCCGCCATGATGCCCAGCACCGTATAGGTTCCCGCCATCATCTCGCCGATGGAGAATACGCCCACGGTCTTCCAGCCGGTGTAGTCCGACTGGCTGTACTGGATCTGGTATTCGGCGCCCTTGATGTGGGTGTTGACCATGTCCTCGGTGCCGGCATGGAGGAGTCCCGGATCGATGCGGTAGACCAGGTCGTTGACCGGGGTGTAGACCATATTGTCGGACTGGTCGAGCACAAACACAAAGCCCCGCTCCCCGATGGTGACCTCGTTGATGGATTCCTGGATGATCTCGTGGCTCACGTCCATGAGGAGCACGCCGATGACCGCTCCCCCCACCGGATCGCGGATGGCCTTGGACAGGGAAAATACATCGTCCACGCTGTATTCCTGCACACCGATGATATTACGGCCGATGGCATTGCTGACGATCACGATGTCGTCCGGCCGCGCCACCGCCTGCTGGTACCACTCCTCCTTGACAAGGGGATCCCGTGACAGCCGTGTCATGCCGTCGCTCACATAGAGATCGTTGCGGGTGGCCACCAGGATGCCCACAATCTCGGGATAGGACGATGAGATTCTCTCCAGCACATCCTCAACCGCAGAAAAGTCGCCGCTTTGCTGCAGTGCCTCCAACGTCTTCGCCTGAAATATGCTTGTTGTGCAAATGGTCTTGCTGATATAATTCCCAATTTTCTCCATCATTCCGATATAAATATCCATGGAAGTCTGCACCTGGCGCACCATCTGCGCCGTGTGCTCCTCCACGGTTTTCTGGCCGTTTTTCAGCATGGTGATCCCGCCGAACAGCGACAAGATGACGAAGGGGATCAGTGCCACTAAGATATAAGTCCGCACCATTTTCGTTCGATATTTGCCTTCCAGTAATCGGTGCAGTAGTCTCATAGGGATCCTCGCCTTCCATCCATCCCCGCTCCGTGCGTGGATAAATATGCGTGTCATTATAGCGCACCAGATCGGCGCACGCAAGGAAATATGTCCCAATTTGAGCGGGATATTTCCTCCATTTTTGTTATAAGTTTCTAATATATCCTGAATTCTCCAGGAACGTTTTGCACCTCCAGTATGCCATATTTATGTCATTATGCAAGGCAATCCCATAAGATTGCACAAAAATGCTAAATAATTGCAAAGACTTCCAGATTTATACAGACTGTCAAAAAACCTCGTTGAAAACTTGTGCGACAGAGCAGCGGGGGGTGTGTGCGGGGGGCAAAAAGCCCACCGCGCGTTCAATCAAACAGGATTTTGAAACTTTTTTGAAAGTTTCAAAATCCGC
>DVGD01000045.1 GCA_018712905.1 Candidatus Avoscillospira stercoripullorum
CTGTCGCCGCCGCCGGAGAAGTGGTAGAAGCCGTTGAGGGACTTGTTGGCCGAGAGCAGGGCGTCCCGGCCGGGGAAGGTGTCGGAGTAGTATTTCTCCAGGCTGGAGATGTAGCTGCCGTCGAGGAGTCCGGCCATGGAGAAGGCGGGCTTTTTGGCCAGGTCACGGTTTTCGGTCTTGGACGTGGTGGCGTCCACATCCACCAGGGAGTAGACGCCCACCGCAGCCATGGCAACCAGCAGCAGGGAGAGAAGAATGGAATAGAGGGTTTTCACAGTGTAGCCTCCCTAGAATCGGTAGTAGAGGAAGGCGCTGAAGCCGCTGCCCACCAGGGAGACGGTGGACAGGGCGATGAGCGCCACGGAGAAGACGTAGCTCACCGTCACAAAGACCAGCTGGCGGCCGTTGCCGTCGCCGGGTCTTCTGGCGCAGAGCACGCCGAAGTAGTTGCCAATCGCCCTGGGCAAAATGGACGAGCCGAGGATGCACAAAAGAAGAAGAGGCAGGTTGTTGAGCAGGAGAATGCGCACCTGGCCGCTCACAAAGCCGCTTCCGGCGAAGCCGAACATCACGGCGAAGGCCTGCCCCAGCCGGGCAAAGTCGGTGAAGTAGAAAATCGTCCAGCCGATGACCACCAGGAACATGGTCAGGAGGCTCCGAACCACATTGGGCCAGCGGCGCAGCTTCTTGAGCAGGGGCTTTTCTATGCTCAGCAGCACGAAGAAGTAAAAGCCCCACAGGAGGAAGTTCCAGCTGGCGCCGTGCCACAAGCCGGTGAGGCACCAGGTCACGAAAAGGTTAAACCACCGGTGGCGGCGGTTGCCGCCCAGGGGGATGTAGACATAGTCGCGGAAGAAGCTCGAGAGGGACATGTGCCACCGCCGCCAGAAGTCGGTGATGGAGCGGGCGGCGTAGGGCAGGTTAAAGTTCTCCATGTACTTGAAGCCGAAGATCCGCCCCAGGCCGATGGCCATGTCGGAGTAGCCGGAGAAGTCGAAGTAGATCTGGAAGGTGAACATGAGGATGCCCAGCCAGGTGCCCAGGGTGGTGGCGGAGGAGAGGGAGCCGTCGAGCATCTGGGTGACCACGGTGTAGCAGTGGTCGGCGATGAGGATCTTCTTGCCCAGGCCGACGGCGAAGCGGATGAGGCCGTAGAACATGTCCTCCCGGGAGGCGTGGCGGTCTTCCAGCTGGGCTTCGATGTCGCTGTAGCGGACGATGGGGCCGGCGATGAGCTGGGGGAAGAGGGAGATGTACAGGAGGAACTTCCCGTAGGAGCGCTGCACGCCCACCTCGTCGCGGTAGACGTCCACCACATAGCTCATGGCCTGGAAGGTGTAGAAGGAGATGCCGATGGGCAGGGCGATCTGCGGCACGGGAAGCGCCAGGCCGGAGAGCTCATTGAGGGTGGTCACGGCCAGGGCGGCGTACTTAAAGACGCCCAGCGCCAGGAGATTGATCGCCACGGCGCCCACGAGCACCGGCTTGAGGGATTTTCCCCGGCGGCGGCAGCCGCCCATGAGAAGCCCGGCAAAGTAGTTCATGGCGGCGGAGGCCAGGAGCAGGAGCACATAGAAGGGCTCGCCCCAGGCGTAGAACACCAGGCTGAACACCACCAGCACGAGATTTTTGGCTTTGAGCCCCGGCACCAGGAAGTAGCAGATCAGGCAGGCCGGGAGGAAGAGAAAGAGAAAAATCAGCGATGAAAAGACCACGGCGGCAAAACTCCAAACTTGTTATTTACATAATTTCCGTGCTTATAATCTACCAGACCGCCGCGTCTTTTGCAAGCAGTTTTTCGACAGATTTCGCAGCAAATCACATCCCTGGTAAGAGTTGTCACAAACTTGCGTCAAAAATATGACAGTTTCGTAACAAAAAAGAAAAAAGGGAAACATTCGTCTCCGTGTTAACATAATCTTTGCACCCGTACCTGGTAGCCGCACTGGAGGATGGCGGCGCGGGCAAGCTCGCTGGTGGGATCCACCACCGGGCAGGAAAGCTTAAGCGCTGAGAAGGCCAGGGGAAGCTCCGTGCAGCCGAGGATGAAGTAGCCGGCGCCCCGGGCTTGGAGGCCGCGGATCACGCCTTCCAGGTCGGCGCGGTAGGTCTCCGCAGGCGCATCGGCCTTGACGCCCTGGTAGATGACCCGCATGAGGGCGTCGCGCTCTGCTTCGTCCGGCTCCAGGAAGGGCACAGAGGCAGAAAGCAGGGCGTCGCGGTAGATGCCGGTGGCCAGGGTGCCCCGGGTGGCCAGGATGGCGGCGGTTTTGCCGGGGAAAAGGCGGGCGCAGGCCGCGGCGGTGACGGCGGGCATGGAGAGGAAGGGCACCGGGGACTCGGCCTGGAGACGGGGAAGAAAGTAGTGGGCGGTGTTGCAGGGCATGATGAGGAGCTCTGCGCCGCAGGAGAGGAGCTTTTGAAGAGACTCGCGCATGTAGGGCAGCGGATCCCGGCCGCCGGACAAAATGGCGGCGGTGCGGTCGGGGATGGCGGCGTTGCAGTCGATGTAGATGCGCATATGGCCGTTGTCACAGGCGGCGTCGGTCATAGCCACGATTTTGTGAAAGAGATCCACCGTGGCCATGGGGCCCATGCCGCCCAGGATCCCAAGGGCTTTTTTCATGGAACATCCTCCTTTTCACGTAGGGCAGTGGCGATTCTCGCGATCTTCCCCACAACGTACTGCGGTAACACCTCTCAGTCAGCCTTCGGCTGCCAGCTCCCCTCAAGGGGAGCCTTTGGATTTCGCACTGTCTCAAGCCTCCCCTTGAGGGGAGGTGGCATGGCGTAGCCATGACGGAGAGGTGTTGGGACAGTGGCGATTCCTGCAAGATTCCCGCCGAACGCACCCGGCAGCGTGTTGACCCCTACGCCCAGAATTCCGGGAACAATAATTCGCTGGCCACCTTCATGCCGCCGCCTCCGGCGGTGGCGTCCATAAACGAGGCCAGGAAAATACCAAAGCACGTGAGGATCACCACCCAGAGGGCGATGCCGTCCACGGTGATGGAGGTGAGAAAGCTCATCTCCATTCCCCCCGGAGCACGCGCTCCACGGCCTTGGCAAGGCCGTCTTCGTCGTTCGTCTCGGTGACGACCCTGGCGGTTTTCTTCACCGTGTCGCAGGCGTTGCCCATGGCCACGGAGAGTCCGGCGTAGCGCAGCATGGCCAGGTCGTTTTCCCCGTCGCCCACGGCCATGACCTCCGCCGGGGTGAGGTTTAGGTACGCAGCCAGGGCAGAGAGGCCGGTGCCCTTGTCCACGCCCAGGGGCATGACCTCGATATCGTTGGGCACGCTCTCGGAGACGAAGAAGGGCAAGCCCTCCAAGAGCGCTGCGGCCTTCAGTTTTTCCTCGTGGTTGGGGAAAAAGAGGTGGATCTTGCTGGCCGTGCCGGTGTAGCCATCCATAAAGGCGTCCAGGTCGGCCACGGCCACGTGGGTCTCCCGGCACATTTTGGCCAGGTTGGGCGGACAAAACCGGTCTGCCCGCGCCAAATCCCAGGCGCGGTTATAGAGCTTGCCGTCAAACTCGTTGAAAATCTGAATCATGCCGTCCAGGGGGGAGAGGAGGTCATAGAGCCGGCGGTTTTCCTCGTTGGTGAGGCCGTGGCGGGCGATTGTCTCGCCGGTTTTAAGATCCCGCACCTCGGCGCCGGTGCACAAAACCACATAGCGCATCATGGGAAGCGCCTTTAAAAGCGCCCCGGACTCGGAAAGGGGACGGCCGGTATTTAAGGTGACGTGGATGCCCGCGTCGGCGGCGCGCTGCAAGGCCGAGCGGGTGGCGGGGGTGACGTCCCCCTGGCGATTGATGAGGGTGCCGTCCACGTCGATGCTGATGAGCTTGATGGACATGAAAATTCCTCGCTTGTCTCTCTGAATTCACCGCTATTCTACCAGCATTCCCACCCAAACGCAATAGGGGAACGCTGCGGCATTTCGCCGAACCCTGTAGGGGCGGATTATATATCCGCCCGTGCAGCTGGGATTCTGCCAGTGCCTCCCCGGGCGCATATACAATGCGCCCCTACACCCAAAATCGCGGCAGCGGCGAACCCCCACAGGACGCACAAGGGCGCGCTGCATTTGCAGCGCGCCCTCCAGAAAATCGTTATTTCTTCATGGCCATGGCCTTTTTGGCGCTCTTGGCGATCTCCTCGGGGGTGATGCCGTAGGCTTCCAGCACCAGGGGTGCCTTGCCGCTGCGGCCAAACTCGTCCATGACGCCGTGGCGCACCACGGGCACGGGGTACTCGCCCGACAGGTACTCGCACACCGCCGCGCCGAGACCGCCCAGGACGTTAGCCTCCTCGGTGGTGACGATGCAGCCGGTCTCCTTGGCAGCCTTGAGAACAAGCTCGGTGTCCAGGGGCTTGATGGTGTGCATGTCGATGACCCGGGCGGAGATGCCCTCTGCTGCCAGAAGCTCCGCGGCCTTCAGGGACATCTGCACATTCATGCCCACGGCAATGATGGTCACGTCGCTGCCGTCACGAAGGGTCACGCCCTTGCCCAGCTCGAAGCTGTAGCCGGGGATCTCGTCGGTGACGGTGTCCACCGCCAGGCGGCCCAGGCGCATGTAGGCGGGGCCGTCGTAGTTGAGGAGCGCCTCGGTGGCCAGGCGCATCTCATACCCGTCGCAGGGGCAGAGCACCAGCATGCCGGGGATGGCGCGCATGAGGGCGAAGTCCTCGATGCACTGGTGGGTGGCGCCGTCCTCGCCCACGGAGAGGCCGCCGTGGGAGCCGATGACCTTCACATTGAGGTGGGGATAGCAAACGGAGTTGCGCACCTGCTCCCATGCCCGGCCGGAGGCGAACATGGCAAAGGTGTTCACAAAGGGCTTGAGGCCGCAGGTGGCCATGCCGGCGGCGACGCCGACCATGTTGCACTCGGCGATGCCCATGTCGAAGAAGCGGTCGGGATAGGCCTTGGAAAAGTCCTTGGTCATGGTGGCGCCGGCCAGGTCGGCATCAAAGACCATGAGATCGGGATATTTGTCGGCCAGTTCTACCAGCGCCTTGCCGTAAGCGGCGCGTGTTGCGATTTTTTCACCCATGATTTAACCCTCCAGTTCCCGGATCGTAGCTTCCAGCTCGGCGCGTGCCTGCTCCATCTGCTCGTCGTTGGGCGCCTTGCCGTGCCAGCCGGCGTTGTTTTCCATGAAGGAGACGCCCTTGCCCTTGATGGTCTTGGCGAGCACCACGGTGGGCTGACCCTTGACCGTGGCGGCCTCCTGATAGGCCTTCTCCAAAGCGTCGTAGTCGTGGCCGTCTACTTTAATGACGTGCCAGTTGAAGGCCTCGAGCTTCTTGTCCAGGGGCTCGGAGGGCATGACGTCGGAAGTCTTGCCGTCGATCTGCAGGCCGTTGACGTCGATGGTGGCGCAGAGGTTGTCGAGCTGATATTTGGCGGCGGACATGAAGGCCTCCCACACCTGACCCTCGGCGATTTCGCCGTCGCCCAGGATGGCGTAGACGCGGTAGTCCTTCTTCATCACCTTTCCGGCCAAGGCCATGCCCACGGCGGCGGAGATGCCCTGACCCAGGGAGCCGGTGGACATATCCACGCCCTTCACATGGTGCATTTCCACGTGGCCGGACATATGGCCGTCCACCCGGCGGAACATCTTGAGATCCTCCACGGGGAAGAAGCCCTTGAGCGCCAGCACAGGGTAGAGGGCGGGGGAGCAGTGACCCTTGGACATGACGAAGCGGTCGCGGTCGGGGTCACGGGGATTGGCGGGATCGACGTGCATGATGTCGAAGTAGAGGGTGGTGAGGGCGTCCAGGCAGCTCAAGGAGCCGCCGGGATGGCCGGAGGCTGCGTCGTGCACCATCTGCACGGCGAGAAGCCGCGCCTTGGCGGCATTCAAGGCCAGGAGCTTGCGTTTGCTTTGATCCATAATATCCTTCCTTTGCATCAGTCCGGCAGAATCCATAAAGAACCGGCCGAACGAAATTCAAATGTGTTGATCGCACACAAGTCTAATTCTATCATACAAGATTTCCCGCGATTTTGGAAGTCCAAAATCGCGGGAAAACG
>DVGD01000293.1 GCA_018712905.1 Candidatus Avoscillospira stercoripullorum
GGGCAGTTCGATATAGTGGCTGGGCTCCATGGAGTACTGGCCGCGACCCTGGGTTCTGCTGCGCAGATCCGTGGCATAGCCAAACATAGAAGCCAGAGGCACATTGGCGTCGATCTGGGTAGCGCCGTTGCGGGGCTCCATACCCAGGATGCTGCCGCGACGGGCAGAGACATCGCCGATGACATCGCCGGTGTACTCATCGGGCACTACGACGCTCACCTTCATGATGGGCTCAAGGATCACAGGGTTGGCCTTACGGCAGGCCTCCTTGAAGGCCATGGAGCCTGCAATCTTAAATGCCATTTCAGAGGAGTCGACCTCGTGGTAGGAGCCATCATACAGGGTGACCTTGACGTCCACCACATTGTAGCCGGCGAGAACACCGGACTGCATGGCGCCCTGGATACCGGCGTCCACCGCAGGGATATACTCCTTGGGGATGGCGCCGCCCACGACGGCATTGATGAACTCGTAGCCCTTGCCGGACTCGTTGGGCTCCACGCGGATCTTGACGTGGCCGTACTGACCCTTACCACCGGACTGCCGGGCATACTTGGTATCCTGCTCGACGGTCTTGCGGATGGTCTCCTTGTAGGCAACCTGGGGCGCGCCCACGTTGGCCTCAACCTTGAACTCACGCAGCAGACGATCCACGATAATCTCCAGATGGAGCTCGCCCATGCCGGCGATGATGGTCTGACCCGTCTCTTCGTCGGTGTAGGTGCGGAAGGTGGGATCCTCCTCCGCCAGCTTCATCAGGGCGATGCCCATCTTCTCCTGACCAGCCTTGGTCTTGGGCTCAATGGCAACGCGGATGACGGGCTCGGGGAATTCCATGGATTCAAGGATGATGGGGTGATCCATATCGCAGAGGGTGTCGCCGGTGGTGGTGTTCTTGAGACCCACGGCGGCGGCGATATCGCCGGAATAGACCATGTCGATATCTTCTCTGTGGTTGGCGTGCATCCGCAGAATACGACCCATACGCTCGCGGTTGCCCTTGGTGGAGTTGAGCACCGTGGAACCGGAGCTGAGGGTACCGGAATAGACGCGGAAGAAGCAGAGCTTACCAACGTAAGGATCGGTAGCAATCTTAAAAGCAAGAGCGGAGAACGGCGCGTTGTCGTCGCTCTCGCGGTGATCCTCCTCGCCGGTTTCGGGGTTCACACCCTGAATGGCGGGGATGTCCAGCGGAGAGGGCATATAAGCCACGATGGCATCGAGCAGTTCCTGCACACCCTTGTTTTTATAAGAGGTGCCGCAGGTCACAGGAACCATACGCACGCCAATGGTGCCCTTACGCAGCGCACGCTTGATGAGATCCTCAGAAACCTCCTCGCCCTCGAGATAAAGCATCATGATCTCCTCGTCCTCTTCGGACACGGCGTCCATGAGCTTCTCGCGGTACTCGTTGGCCAGATCCACCATATCGGCGGGGATCTCTTCCTCGCGCATGTCCTTGCCGAGATCATCATAGAAGACATAGGCCTTCATCTTGATGAGGTCGACCACACCCTTGAAGGTGGACTCTGCGCCGATGGGCAGCTGGACGGGAACGGCGTTGCACTTCAGGCGATCATGCATCATATCCAGCACGTGGTAGAAGTTCGCGCCCATGATGTCCATCTTGTTGACGTACACCATGCGGGGAACATGATACTTGTCAGCCTGACGCCAGACCGTCTCAGTCTGGGGCTCTACACCGCCCTTGGCGCACAGAACGGTCACAGAGCCGTCGAGCACGCGCAAAGAGCGCTCGACTTCCACGGTGAAGTCCACGTGTCCGGGGGTGTCGATGATGTTGATCCGGTGACCCTTCCAGAAGCAGGTGGTAGCAGCAGACGTAATGGTGATGCCGCGCTCCTGCTCCTGCGCCATCCAGTCCATGGTGGCGGTGCCGTCGTGGGTTTCGCCGATCTTGTAGTTGACGCCGGTATAGAACAAAATACGCTCGGTCGTCGTGGTTTTGCCGGCATCGATGTGAGCCATGATGCCAATGTTGCGGGTATTCTCCAGAGAATATTGTCTGGGCATGCTTTAGCTCCTTTTTCGTTACCAGCGGAAATGGGAGAAGGCCTTGTTGGCCTCAGCCATCTTATGGGTATCCTCGCGCTTCTTCACAGCAGCGCCGGTATTGTTGCAGGCATCCATCAGCTCGCCGGCCAGACGCTCTTTCATGGTCTTCTCGCTGCGGGCGCGGCTGTAGTTGGTGAGCCACCGCAGGCCGAGGGTGGTGCGGCGCTCGGGACGCACCTCGATGGGCACCTGGTAGTTGGCGCCGCCAACACGGCGGGTCTTAACCTCCACTGCGGGCATGATGTTCTCCATGGCAGTGGTAAAGGCCTCCAGGCCGGACTTGCCGGTCTTCTGCTCAACGATTTCAAAGGCGCCGTAGACGATTTTCTGAGCAACACCCTTCTTGCCATCCAGCATGATGCTGTTGACGAGCTTGGTGACCAGAACCGAATTATAAATAGGATCCGGCAGAATTTCTCTCTTGGGAACATTACCTCTTCTGGGCACTTCGCTTCCCTCCTTCATAAAATGATTTCATAGGTACTTCGAAAGTGTTGTGCTTTCGTTGGTGCCTGCCAAGAGGTTTCATCTATATAAAACCACTCAGCAAGGCGATGCCTTGCGATCAGGCATGATGGGGTTCAAAGTTTTTAGGTGAAGAATTACTTCTTCTTGCCGGCCTTGGGCTTCTTCGCACCGTACTTGGAGCGAGCCTGCATACGACCCTGGACGCCCTGGGTATCGAGAGTGCCGCGGATGATGTGGTAACGCACACCGGGAAGATCCTTGACACGGCCGCCACGAATCAGCACCACGGAGTGCTCCTGCAGGTTGTGGCCAACACCGGGGATATAGGCGGAGACTTCGTAGCCGTTGGTGAGACGGACACGGGCGATCTTCCGCAGCGCGGAGTTGGGCTTCTTGGGGGTGGTGGTACGAACGGCGGTGCAGACGCCTCTCTTCTGGGGAGAAGACAGATCGGTGGCACAGTTCTTCAGGGTGTTCATACCTTTCTGCAGCGCGGGAGCGGTGGACTTGTAGGTGACCTGCTCTCTGCCCTTGCGGACCAGCTGGTTAAAAGTAGGCATGTTTTTCCTCCTTTCTCAAAATGTCGCTGTTTCCAGCGTATATTTTATCCCGGAAATATCTGAGATATTCCGTTGGGACCAAAATTAACCGGCTCAGGCCAGCAGCCCGGCCGCAGCAGCGCCCACCGAGATCCCACAGGCCTTGCCAAGCTCCGCCATGGTGGGGACGGAGACGAGGGCGACGCCCAGAGCGGCACAATCCGTGCGCACGGGGTCGGTGAGCCGGGGGTCGGCATCCTCTGCCAGATAGACGCGGACAACCTGTCCGCCTTTGAGGGACTTGCGGAGCTGCTTGATGCCGACGACCTTACGCGCGGTCTTCAGTTCGTCCAGCATGTTCATTCCTCCGATGGGATTTTGTGGGTATAGACCCACGCAATTACGAATTATAGCAGATTATACGAATTTCGTCAACAAAAATCGTGATTTTGTTGGGAAAATATTTTTTACCGTGCCACTCGGACATCTGTGCGCGTGGAGTGGAAAATCTGTGTATTCGTCTGTACTACACAACACAAAAACCTCCCCTGCTTTGGGGAGGCAGGTATGGCGCGAAGTAGGACGGCTTTCGATTTCAGATTACCATAGCCGTCCTTGAGTTATATGGTCTTGCGCAAAATTGCCGCGCAAGCAACCTCCAAGCTCTCCGCGCTGCTGTTCCAGTGATAGTCGCATTTTTCGCTGTCAAACATCCCGTGTTTCTTCTCCAGCATCGCAGCAACCGGTGGAGGAAGCGTCCCTCCTATCCGGGCGGCAAAGCGCGCCTTGATTTCCGGCAGTTGCGCAGTAACCAGCACGCGCAGCGCATGTTCCGGCAGCAAAGAAAGGAGTTCCAGCTCCGTCATCACATAGATCACTATGGCATCTGTTTCTCGAAGAAGCTTCTCAAATGCTTTCCGTGCCTCCGATTCCTGGCGATGTAGACGAAGATAGTCCTTTCCCGTATAGATTTCGCCGCCCAGTATTTCGTGCAGGCATTGTGCCAAGGTGGATTTACCCGTACAGCTTTCCCCAAAAATACCAATGACCATGGCATCACTGCTCCTTCATGAGCTTGCGGCGGGCGATGTTGATGGTGCCCTCCTGCATGCCGTTGATCCACTTGAGGCTCTTGCCGCAGCCAAGGGCGGCACAGCTTTCGGCATTATCGGCCACCATGCAGGGAATCTCCGTCCGATCATGGATGATGCGATCCATGCCCCAGATGAGGCTGCCGCCGCCGGTGAGCACAATCCCGTTTTTGGAGATATCGCCCACCAGCTCCGGGCTTGAGAGCTCCAGCACATTGAGAATCTCGTCCACAATGAGCCGCGCCGGACGGGAGAGAAGCTCGAGCATCTCCGAGGAGGTGACCAGGATATCCCGGGGCAGGCCGGTCTTCACATCCCGCCCCTTGACGGTCATGGAGACCTCCTCCGGC
>DVGD01000294.1 GCA_018712905.1 Candidatus Avoscillospira stercoripullorum
CAGCAGGCAGAGTATGTGCTCTACGGCACCTACGAGCCCTTCAGCGTGACCCTCACCCACATCATCAACAACAAGTCCGGCGTGTCCTTCACCTCCTACAGCCACACCGGCCTGCCCGTTGCCGTGCTGGCGCAGGGCGTGGGCAGCGAAGCCTTCGGCGGCTACTACGACAACACCGAGATCTACCAGAAGCTCGCCGCTATGCTGGAAATCCAGTAATCCAAGGAAGCTGAACCCGGAGGGCTTCTCCCTCCGGGAATTTCCTTTGAATCGGAGGATCCCATGCGAAAACGGATTTCAACCGAGGTGCTTCGCCATTGGGCGCCGGTGGCGGTGTGCCTCTTGATGATTTTGGTGCTTTTGGCCGTGCCCACCGGCTACGAGGGTGCGGCGCTCTACCAGGAGGCCGAGCGGTGCTCTGCGCGGGTCTTGGAGGTGGACAACTCCACCATCCTGGATACCGGCCTGGTGCGCTCCGGCGAGCAGCGGTGCACCGTGGAGCTTCTCACCGGCGCCTTCCGGGGAGAAATCGTCACGGCGGTGAATATGCTCAACGGCTCCCTGGAGCAGGACAAAATCTTCACCCCCGGAGACAGGGCGCTGGTGGTGGTGAGCCACGACGGCGATGAGATTACCAATGTCACCATGTCCGACCACGACCGATTGGGGTGGGAGGCAGTGATGGCGGCGCTCTTTGCTCTGTTTCTGCTGCTCTTTGCCGGCCCTGCCGGCATCCGCGCCATTTTGTCCTTTGTTGTCACGGTGCTGGCCATCTGGAAGGTGCTCATTCCCCTCTACCTGCGGGGCGCTGACCCCATCTGGTTGGGGCTTGCCCTTACCTTGGTGCTCACGGTGCTGATTATTGCCCTGGTCTATGGATTTGACCGGCGATGCGCCGCCGCGGTGAGCGGCTCCTTCTTGGGCATCCTGGTCACCGCCCTGCTGGGGATCTTCTTCACCCAGCGGCTGCAAATCCACGGCGCCGTAATGGCCTATTCCGAGAGCCTCCTCTACAGCGGCTACCAGCACCTGGATCTCACCAGGATCTTTATGGCGTCGATCTTCTTGGGCGCCTCGGGCGCGGTGATGGATCTGAGCGTAGACATTACCTCGGCGGTGTGGGAGGTGGTGGAGAAGCGGCCGGATCTATCCTGGCGTGCGGCGGTGCGTTCGGGCGTGAACGTGGGAAGAGCCGCCATGGGCACCATGACCACTACCCTGCTTTTCGCCTACTCCGGCGGCTATGTGGCGCTTTTAATGGTGTTTATGGCGCAGGGCACGCCCATCAGCCATATTTTAAACTACAAGTACGTGGCCGCGGAGCTGGTGCACACGATCCTCGGCTCCTTCGGCCTGGTGTCGGTGGCGCCCTTTACGGCGCTGTGCGCCGGCTTCCTGGCCACGAGAAAAAAACGCCAGTAAACAAAATGTCCCCGCTGCTTTCAGCAGCGGGGATGTTTGCATGGTACAAATTTTAGCCGCACCCTGTAGGAGTTGATGTCCCCATCGACCCGCGGGCGCGAGAAGCCTCCCCTTGAGGGGAGGTGGCATCGGCGTAAGCCGATGACGGAGAGGTGTCGCAGGCTTCTGCAACCACCATGCTGCCCAGTCATCGCTACCTTGCCAACACCTCTCAGCCGCGCTTCGCGCGACAGCTCCCCTCAAGGGGAGCCCTTGGCGGCTGCCGCGGACACCCGCGAGTGGGCTCAGCGCTCGGCCTTGGTCTCGCAGTAGCGGCAGCGGTAGACGCGGTTTTCCCGGTCGGTGAGCATGAACACCTGGGGAAGCTCCTGCTCGGTGGAGGAGATGCAGCGGGGGTTCTTGCAGCGGATGACGTTGACCAGTCTCTCCGGCAGGACGATGGCCTTCTTCTCCACGAGCTTGCCGTCGCGGATGATGTTGACCGTGGCGTCGGGATCCACGTATCCGATGACGTCGGTGTTGAGGTCGATGGCGGCGTCCACCTTGATGATGTCCTTCTTGCCCATCTTGTTGCTGTGGACGTTCTTAATGATGGCCACGGAGCAGTCCAGGCGATCCAAGTGCAAAAGCTTATAGAGCATCATGCCGCGGCCGGCGGCGATGTGGTCGATGACGATGCCGTTGATAATGGAGTCGATATTCATGCTTTAGTCCACCTCCAGAAGTTTGAGAATCAGCGCTTCGCGCATGAATTTGCCGTAGAGCGCCTGCTTGAAGTAGCAGGCTCTGGGATCCTGATCCACGGCCACGCTGATTTCATTGACGCGGGGCAGCGGGTGCATGATGATGAGATCCTGCTTGGCGGGTTTGAGCTTTTCGGGCGTCAAGATGTAGCTGTCCTTTAAGCGCAGGTAGTCCTCCTCGTTGAAGAAGCGCTCCTTCTGCACGCGGGTCATATACAGGACGTCCAGCTGGGGCATGACGGCCTCCAGGTCGGTGGTCTCCACAAACGCATGGCCGCTGGGGAGGATGTGCTGGGTCTTCACGTAGCTGGGAAGCTTCAATTCCTCAGGGGCGATGAGGACGAACTTCACGCCCGTGTAGCGGCACATGGCCGCGATGAGGGAGTGAACGGTGCGGCCGAACTTGAGGTCGCCGCACAGACCGATGGTGAGGTCGGTGAACCGCCCCTTCTCGCAGTGGATGGTGAGGAGGTCTGCCAGGGTCTGGGTGGGGTGGTTGTGGCCGCCGTCACCGGCGTTGACCACGGGGATGGAGGCGTTCATGGCGGCCACCAGCGGCGCGCCCTCCTTGGGATGGCGCATGGCCAGGATGTCGGCATAGCAGCTGATCATCCGGGCGGTGTCAGCCACGCTCTCGCCCTTGGCGGCGGAGGAGCTGGCCGCGCTGGCCACGCTTAATACATTGCCGCCCAGCTCGTACATGGCGGCCTCGAAGCTCAGGCGGGTGCGGGTGGAGGGCTCATAGAACATGGTGGCAAGCTTCTTGCCCTCGCACTTGTGGGCGTACTTCTGGGGGTCTTTCATGATGTCCTGCGCCTTGGCCACCAGCTCGTCCAGTTCTTCTACGGATAAATCCAGAATGTCGATGATGCTTCTCATGCTTTGCCTCCGATCCAGCTTTCGTCTGAGGGGTTGTTGCGGAATTTGATGAGCTTTTCAATGTCGGTGGGCTGGATGTAGCCCTCCTGGGCGGCCACCTCGGCGATGTGGTCGAAGTTGGTGAGGCTGGTGTTTTCCACATTGGCCTCCTTGAGGCGGTCGAGCCCCTTCTGCATGCCGTAGGTGAAGATGCTCACGATGCCGAGGACGTTGGCGCCGGCCTCCCGGAGGATGTTCACCACTTCGATGCAGCTGCCGCCGGTGGAGATGAGGTCTTCCACCACGACCACCTTCTGGCCGGGTTCCAGGCGGCCTTCAATCTGGTTCTGGCGGCCGTGATCCTTCTTGCCCGAGCGGACATAGCCCATGGGCAGCCCAAGAATGTGGCCGACGATGGCGGCGTGGGCAATGCCGGCGGTGGAGGTGCCCATGAGGACTTCCACGTCGGGGTATTTCTCCCGGATGACGTCGGCCAGGGCGTTTTCCACGTCGCCCCGGACGTCGGGGGCGGTGAGGGTCAGGCG
>DVGD01000046.1 GCA_018712905.1 Candidatus Avoscillospira stercoripullorum
CAGACTGTCAAAAAACCTCGTTGAAAACTTGTGCGACAGAGCAGCGGGGGGTGTGTGCGGGGGGCAAAAAGCCCACCGCGCGTTCAATCAAACAGGATTTTGAAACTTTTTTTAAAAGTTTCAAAATCCGCACAGCGTGGCGAAAAGACTTTTTCGACACGCTGAGGGGCGCATGAAATATGCGCCCGTGCCAGGTGCGTTGTCGATGGTGCCCCGGGCGGATATGTAATCCGCCCCTACGAACAAACCTGCGACCCCTGCGCGGATTCGCTATTGTCAAACATGAAACGCGATTTTCACGAGAAATCCCGCTGTACTCACAGCGGGGTTTCTTATTTTCATGCAAATACCACAAGTTCGATTCGCAAACACTCGTGAAAATCTCCACGCTGTCTTCTTGCCAAAGACAGCATTTCATGGTAAAGTGAAGATACCTGCTTTATGGAGAAAAATCAGTATTTTTGTCAGATTTGGCAAAAAACTTTGGGAGGTAACCATGAAGAAAGTCGGAATTATTATGGGAAGCGACAGCGACCTGCCGGTGGTGGAGAAAGCCATCGACACCCTCAAGGCCTTTGGCGTCACGCCCGAGGTGCACGTCTACTCCGCCCACCGCACCCCCGCCGAAGCCCTGGCCTTCGCCCGCGGCGCCCGGGAGAACGGCATTGGCGTGATCATCGCCGCCGCCGGAAAGGCGGCACACCTGGCCGGTGCTCTCGCGGCCAACACCACCTTGCCGGTGATCGGTCTGCCGGTGAGCTCCCATACGTTAGACGGCATTGATGCGCTTTTGTCCACCGTCCAGATGCCCTCGGGCATTCCTGTAGCCACGGTGGCCATCGACGGCGCGGTCAATGCCGCTTTGTTGTCCATCGAGATTTTGGCCGTAAGCGACGAAGTCCTGGCTGAGAAGCTCCAAAAAAAGCGCGAGGCCGACACTGCCGCCGTGCTTCAGAAGAACGCCGCCGTGGAAGCCCGGTTCAACGGGTAAGCAGCTCCGCGGTGCGTTCGGCGAAAGGTTTACAAAAATCGCAACTGCCCTAACACCTCACCAGCAAAGCTGGATGGAGAATTCTACGCGCCAAGGCGCTAGAACTCCCGGCCAAGGCCGGCAGTTCAAGAATTCTTCAATCCGTCGCGCTGTGCGCGCCACCTCCCCTCAAGGGGAGGCTTGAGACGACGCAAGATCCAAGGGCTCCCCTTGAGGGGAGCTGGCGCGTAGCGCCTGAGAGGTGTGACCGCAGTCGCGTTTTGCGGAAGGCTTGCGAGAATCGCAGCTGCCTACAGCGGCGGCATGAGGGCATGCCGCCCTACAGGGTGCGGCGAACATTTCGGGTGCACTCCGTAGGGGCGCGCATTGCGCGTCCGAGCTGCGGTGCGTTCGGCGAAAACTTTACTAAAGTCGCGACTGCCCTACGGGCGGCCATAAAGGCCGCCCCTACAACCACGCTCCCGGTTTTCTCGTAGGGGCGGCCTTTATGGCCGCCCGTGCCCAGGCAGCGTTCCCATGAAAAATCTTCACGATACGATATAGGAGGAATCCCCCATGGAAATCAAGGAAATGCTCTACGAAGGAAAGGCCAAGCAGGTATTTGCCACCGAGAATCCCGACATCGTCATGGTGCACTATAAGGACGACGCCACCGCCTTCAACGGCCTCAAGAAGGGCACCATCACCGGCAAGGGCGTCATCAACAACCGCGTGACCAACTTCATGATGAAAAAGCTCGAGGCCGCCGGCATCCCCACCCACTTTGTCGAGGAGCTCAATGACCGCGACACCCTGGTGAAGAAGGTCTCCATCGTGCCCCTGGAGGTCATCATCCGCAACATCTCCGCCGGCTCCTTCGCCAAGCGCTTCGGCGTGGAGGAGGGCATCGTCTTTGAAAACCCCACCATCGAATATTCCTACAAGAACGACGACCTGGGCGACCCCATGATTAACACCGCCCAGGCCCTTGCCCTCAAGCTCGCCACCCCCGAAGAGATCGAGACCATCCGCACCATGGCCTTCAAGGTCAACGACATCATGAAGGCCTTCTTTCAGGAAGTCGGCGTGGATCTGGTGGACTTCAAGCTGGAGTTCGGCCGCCTCAGCGATGGCACCATCGTCCTGGCCGACGAGATCTCCCCCGACACCTGCCGCTTCTGGGACAGCAAGACCCACGAAAAGCTCGACAAGGATCGCTTCCGCCGGGATCTTGGCGGCGTGGAGGATGCCTACGAGGAGATGCGCCGCCGGATCTTCGGCGCATAAGCGGAGGACGCCATGAGCAATCTCCATGAAGAATGCGGCGTCTTCGGCGTCTGCGCCAAAAAAAGCTCCGACGTCGCCTCCATGACCTACTACGGCCTCTTTGCCCTCCAGCACCGGGGGCAGGAGAGCTGCGGCATCGTGGTCAACGACGACGGCCTCTTCCAGTCCTACAAGGACGTGGGGCTGGTGGGCGAGGTGTTCACCCCCACGGTGCTCAAGAGCCTGGGGCAGGGCGACCTGGCCGTGGGACACGTGCGCTACGGCACCACCGGCACCGGCGGCCGCAGCAACGCCCAGCCCATGCTGGTCAACCACATCAAAGGCCGCATGGCGCTCGCCCACAACGGCAATCTCACCAACTCCACAGAGCTTCGCACCGAGCTGGAGCTCCAGGGCTCCATCTTCCACTCCACCTCCGACACCGAGGTCATCTCCTACATCATCACCAAGGAGCGCATCGGCTGCGGCTCCATCGAGGAGGCCGTGGAAAAGGCCATGAACCGCCTGGAGGGCGCCTACTCCCTTTGCATCATGTCCCCCTCCAAGCTCATCGCCGCCCGGGATCCCCACGGCTTCCGCCCGCTGTGCTACGGCCAGACCGAGGACGGCACCTATGTGGTGGCCTCGGAGAGCTGCGCGCTGGACGCCGTGGCGGCCAAGTTCATCCGGGACGTCACCCCCGGCGAGATCCTCGTCTTCGAGCGGGGCAAGGAGCCCAAGTCCATCACCACCCACTGCGGCAAGTGCCCGCGCACCATGTGCGTCTTTGAATACATCTACTTCGCCCGTCCCGATTCGGTGCTCGATGGCTGCAACGTCCACGCCGCCCGCGCCCGCGCCGGCGCCTTCCTGGCCTTGGAGCACCCCGCCCAGGCCGACGTGGTCATCGGCGTGCCCGACAGCGGCATCGACGCCGCCGTGGGCTACTCCCACCAGTCCGGCATCCCCTATGCCGTGGGCTTTATCAAAAACCGCTACATCGCCCGCACCTTCATCGCCCCCGGCCAGAGCGCCCGGCAGGACAAGGTGAAGATCAAACTGAACCCCATCGCCGAGGTGGTGCGGGGCAAGCGCGTGGTGCTCATCGACGACTCCATCGTCCGCGGCACCACCTGCGCCAGAATCATCCAGCTCCTGCGGGACGCCGGCGCCAAGGAGATCCACATGCGCGTCTCCGCGCCGCCCTTCATCAATCCCTGCTACTACGGCACCGACATCGACTCGCGGGATCACCTCATCGCCTGCCACCACACCGTGGAGGAGATTGCGAAGATCATCGGCGTCGACTCCCTGGGCTATTTGAGCCTGGACAGCGCCCACAAGCTCTGCAACGGCACGGCCTCCCAGGGCTTCTGCGCCGCCTGCTTCGGCGACCCCTACCCCACCGCCACCCCCAAGGCCGCCGACAAAAACCGCTTTGAAAAGAAAATCTCCGAGAAATAAGGAGGCACCCATGAACAACCAGAGCTATTCCGACGCCTACGCGAAGGCCGGTGTGGACATCACCGCCGGCTACAAGGCCGTGGAACTCATGAAGTCCCACATCGCCCGCACTGCTGTCCCCGGCGTCGTCTCCGACATCGGCGGCTTCGGCGGCCTCTTCTCCCTGGACGTAAGCGGCATGACCGCCCCCACCCTGGTTTCCGGCACCGACGGCGTGGGCACCAAGCTCAAGCTGGCGTTTCTCTTAGGCAAGCACGACACCGTGGGCATCGACTGCGTGGCCATGTGCGTCAACGATATCCTCTGCGCCGGGGCAAAGCCCCTCTTTTTCCTGGACTACATCGCCTGCGGCAAGAATGTGCCCGAGAAAATCGCCGCCATCGTCTCCGGCGTGGCCGAGGGGTGCGTCCAGTCCGGCGCGGCGCTCATCGGCGGCGAGACCGCCGAAATGCCCGGCTTCTACCCCGAAGACGAATACGACCTCGCGGGCTTCGCGGTGGGTATTGTGGATCGATCCAAGATCATCGACCACTCCGCCATGCGCCCCGGCGACGTGGTTTTGGCGCTTCCCTCCAGCGGCGTCCACTCCAACGGCTTCTCGTTGGTGCGGAAGGTCTTCGACGTGGAGCATGCCGACCTCAAAGCGCCTGTGGCGGAGCTGGGCGGCAAGGGCTTGGGCGAGACGCTCCTCACCCCCACCAAGATCTACGTAAAGCCCGTCCTGGCGCTCTTTGAAAAGGTCACCGTCAGGGGCATCAGCCACATCACCGGCGGCGGCTTCTTTGAAAATATCCCCCGCTCTCTTCCCCACGGCCTGGGCGCCAAGATCAAGATGGACGACGTACGGGTGCTGCCCATCTTCGATCTCATCGAGAAGACCGGCCAGATCTCCCGCCGGGAGATGTTCAACACCTTCAACATGGGCGTCGGCATGACCGTGGTGGTTTCCAAGGAAGACGCCGAGAAAGCCCTCTCCATTCTCCGGGAAAACGGCGAGGACGCCTATATCCTGGGCGAAATCGTGGAAAGCCAGGACAAGGTGGTCTTATGGTAAAGACGAAGATCGCCGTCTTAGTCTCCGGCGGCGGCACCAACCTCCAGGCGCTTTTAGACGCCCAGGCCGCCGGGCGCATCCCCCACGGGGAGATCGCGTTGGTGGTCTCCAACCGGGCGGACGCCTACGCCTTGGAGCGCGCCAAAAAAGCCGGGGTGCCCGCCGTGGCGCTGCCGGGAAAGGACTTTGAGCCGCGGCTCGAAGCAGCCCTTCAGAGCGCCGGGATTGAGATGATGATCTTGGCGGGATTTTTGAAGATCCTCTCGGCGGACTTTACGAAAAAGTGGCCGAACCGGATTTTGAACGTCCACCCGGCGCTGATCCCGTCCTTCTGCGGGGAAGGATTTTACGGCTTAAAGGTGCACGAGGCAGCCCTTCGCTGCGGCGTGAAGGTCACCGGCGCGACGGTGCATTATGTAAACGAAATCCCCGACGGCGGGGAGATCATCCTGCAAAAGGCCGTGGACGTCCTGCCTGGCGACACGCCGGAAGTGTTGCAGCGCCGCGTGATGGAAGAGGCCGAGTGGGTGCTCCTGCCCAAGGCCGCCGAAATCGTGGCAGAAAAATTGGCGCACGCGTAGGCCTGACGGAGGGGATCAGAACTGGCGATCACCGCCGGCTGACAACCCCTCAGTCATGGCGCTTTGCGCCATGACAGCTCCCCTTCACAGGGGAGCCCTGGGTGCAGCGACACGCTCCCGGATATTTCGTAGGGGCGGGGTTTATCCCCGCCCGCGGGTCGATCGGAGATCGACCCCTACAGGTGCCGTGCCAAAATCCCACTGCCCCACGGGCGCATATACAATGCGCCCCTACAGGGTGCACCGCAATCACCGCACCGGCTCTGTAGGGGCGGATTATATATCCGCCCTGCCGCAGTGCGTTGTGGGAAGGCCAGCAGGAACCGCGACTGCCCCAACACCTCTCCAGCAAAGCTGGATGGAGAATTCTACGCGCCAAGGCGCTAGAACTCCCGGCCAAGGCCGGCAGTTCAAGAATTCTTCAATCCGTCGCGCTGCGCGCGCCACCTCCCCTCAAGGGGAGGCTTGAGAGGACGCAAACCATATCAATTGGAGGTATCCCCATGAAGCTCATGGTCATCGGCGGCGGAGGCCGCGAACATGCCATCATCCGCGCCCTCAAAAAGAGCCCGCGGGTGGATACGATTTATGCCCTCCCCGGCAACGCCGGCATGGAGGGCGATGCGATTCTCGTGCCCATCGGCGCCAAGGACATCCCCGCCCAGGTGGACTTCGCCAAGTCCCACGGTATCGACTTCGCCGTGGTGGCGCCGGACGATCCGCTGGTGCTGGGCGCCGTGGACGCCCTCACCGAAGCCGGGATCCCCTGCTTTGGCCCCAAGAAAAACGCCGCCATGATCGAGGGCAGCAAGGTCTTCGCCAAGGACTTGATGGCGCGGCACCACATCCCCACCGCCGCCTGCCGCGTGTTTGAAACCTTACCCGAAGCCCTCGCCTACGCCGAAACCGCGCCCCTGCCCCAGGTCATCAAGGCCGACGGGTTAGCCCTGGGCAAGGGCGTCATCATCGCCGAGACGCGGGAGGACGCCAAAAAAGCCCTCCACGAGATGATGGCCGACAAAATCTTCGGCGAGAGCGGCTCCAAGGTGGTCATGGAGGAATTTTTGACCGGCCCCGAGGTCTCCGTCCTGGCCTTCACCGACGGCAAGACCATCCGCCCCATGGTCTCCTCCATGGATCACAAGCGCGCCCACGACGGCGACACCGGCCTCAACACCGGCGGCATGGGCACCGTCGCCCCCAACCCCTACTACACCCCGGAAATCGCAAAAACCTGCATGGAAACCATCTTCCGCCCCACCATCGACGCCATGGCCAAAGAAGGCCGCCCCTTCGCCGGGTGCCTCTACTTCGGCCTGATGCTGACGCCTCAGGGTCCCAAGGTCATTGAATATAACTGCCGCTTCGGCGACCCCGAGACCCAGGTGGTGCTGCCCCTGTTGGAAAGCGACCTTTTCACCATCCTAGAGGCCTGCGCCAAGGGCACCCTCGATCAGGTGGACGTGAAGTTTTCGGACAAGCACGCCTGCTGCGTGATCCTGGCCTCCGACGGCTACCCCAGCCACTACGAAAAGGGCTTCCCCATCACCCTGCCAAAGGAGCCCGAACACGGCTACATCTACATCGCCGGGGCTGCCCGGAAGGACGGGCAATTGGTCACGGGCGGCGGCCGGGTGCTGGGCGCCGTGGCCGTGGCCGACACGCTGCAAGAGGCCATCGACCAGGCCTACGCATTGGCCGATTCCATCCAGTTTGAAAACGCCTATTGCCGCCGGGACATCGGCAAGCGCGCCCTCGCGGCAGGGAAGGAGCAGTAAATGGTATATCGCATCTATGTGGAAAAAAAGCCCGGCCTTGCCCACGAGGCGGCGGCGCTTTTGAAGGAGCTCCAGGGCAATCTCGGCATCACGCGCCTCACTGGCCTCCGGCTCTATAACCGCTACGACGTGGAGGGCATCCGCAAGGAGCTCTTTGAGACCTGCGTGCCCCTGGTGTTCTCCGAGCCCCAGCT
>DVGD01000295.1 GCA_018712905.1 Candidatus Avoscillospira stercoripullorum
TTGAGGAGGCCTCCTCCATCGCTGGCCGACTTCACGCATGCCAGAGCTGCAAGATAATTTGAGCATAACTCTTGACACTGCCGTCACTTATCAAATGGCTGTGATGGCAAATTGGTTTCAGAGCGCACAAAAAAATCCGCTGACAACTGTCAGCGGATTTTTATGGTGGAGACTACTGGACTCGAACCAGTGACCTCATGCGTGTGAAGCATGCGCTCTAACCAGCTGAGCTAAGCCTCCGTAACTTGCTTCGTTATTATACACGATGGCTTCTAAAAAAGCAAGTCATTTTTTCGGATTTTTTAATTTTTTTCTACCAGCTCTTTGAGGCGAGCAAAGAGCGCAGGATCCCGGCGCTTGACGATTACCGGGTGGCGCTTCTCGTCGAGGAAGCAGTGGCTGGAGATACCGTCAGCGGAGAGAACGCCGCTGTCGTGGAAGCGCACCTCATAGCGGTAATCCATGCGCACGCCATTGAAGGAGGTGAGGTAGGCGTAGATGTCCATGAGATCGTCGTACTTGGCGGACACATGATAGCGGCAGCTTACGTCCACCACCGGCACAATGAGGCCGGATTTTTCCATCTCCCGGTAGTTGAGCCCCACCTGGTCGAGAAAGTCCAGCCGGGCTTCTTCAAACCAGCGGATGTAGTTGGAGTGATGGACAATGGCCATTTGATCGGTCTCATAGTAATTGACGCGGCGGGAATAGGGACGGTATTCCATGGCGGCAGCCTCCTTATTCATAGCGCCCTACAATGACGCTGGAATTTTGACCTCCGAAGCCGAAGGCGTTGGACATGGCATAGCGAATTTCCGCTTGACGCGCCTGGTTGGGGATGAAGTCCAGGTCACAAGCGGGATCGGCAACTTCATAATGGAGCGTGGGGGGCAGGATGCCGGTCTCCACGGCCTTCACACAGGCGATCACTTCTGTGATGCCGCCGGCGCCCATCATGTGGCCGGTGGCGCCCTTGGTGGAGCTCACAGGCGGCGGGCAGGGGAAGACCTTTTTCACGGCAGCGGCTTCAATGGAATCACCCATGGGAGTGGAGGTGCCGTGGGCGTTGATATAGCCAATGTCGGCGGGGGAGAGGCCGGCGTGGTGGAGGGCGTCCTCCATGCAGGCCACGGCGCCGATGCCGTCGGGATGGGGCGCGGTGACGTGGTGGCCGTCGGTGTTGTTGGCGGTGCCGCAGATCACGCCGATGAAGTTTGCACCCCGCGCCTTGGCGTGGGCTTCCGTCTCCAGCAGCAGCGCGCCGCCGCCTTCGCCCATGACGAAGCCGTCGCGGTTTAAGTCAAAGGGACGGCATGCCGTTACAGGGTCGTCATTGCGGGAGAGGGCGCGGGCGGAAGCCAGACCAGCCAGCACAACGGGGCAGATGGAGGCCTCGGCGCCTACGGCAAGCATGGCGTCGGCTTCGCCGGATTTTAGGAGCATGCAGGCAAGACCGATGGCATCGCCGCCAGAGGAACAGGCCGTCTGCACCGTAAAGCTCGGTCCGCGGAAGCCGAAGTGAATGGCCACCTGCGCCGCAGCGATGTTGCCCAGCGCCTTGGGCACAAACCGAGGAGAGACCCGGAGCTTTCCGGCCTCATCTACCTCATGCTGCGTTTCGGCAATGTGGCTCACGCCGGCCAGCGCGGTACCCAGCACAATGCCCACCCGCCGGGGCTCCAGGGAAGGATCCAGGCCACCCTGGGTCAATGCCTCCTGCGCCGCGGCATAGCCGTACTGCATAAAGGGGACTGTCTCCCGCAGAAGGGGCTTGGGAAGCAGCGCCGCCGGGTCAAAATCTTTGATCTCTGCGGCTACCTTGACCGGCAGTGCGGTCGTGTCGCACTGCCGTATGGGGGCAATGCCGCAGTGACCGGCGATCAAATTGTTCCAATACGTTTCCACACCGGTGCCGATGGGCGTTACGGCGCCCGTGCCGGTAATCACAATGGTCTTATCCATATTTTCCGACTTTCTCGAACAGTCTGCCATGGGATCGGCCGCTGTTCGTACCAAAATTTCACACACAAAGCTATTTTACTGATTTTTCCCCCTCAAGTCAATCCCTGGCCAAAAAGAACTGCATGAAATACCTCAAATTCCTGTGCATATTTCGGAAAATATGTTTTACAAAGTGAAAAAAGCATGCTAAAATAAATGAGAATGGCCATAAACAAAACTGGATTGACCCGTGGTGTGGCGGCTCGTCACTGGGCTGCATCCCATGGCGTCACAATTCACGAGAAAAGAGGTAAACAATATGGACTACGCAAAGGAATCCCTTCGCCTGCATGGAGAATGGAAGGGGAAAATTGAAGTTGTAGCCACCGTTCCGGTGGAGACCAAGGATGATCTCTCTCTGGCCTATACGCCCGGCGTTGCACAGCCCTGCCTGGAGATTCAAAAGGATGTGGAAAAATCCTATGAACTCACTCGCCGGCACAATCTCTGCGCTGTGATTACCGACGGTTCTGCCGTCCTGGGACTGGGCGATATTGGACCGGAAGCCGGCATGCCCGTCATGGAAGGCAAGTGTGTTCTGTTTAAGGCATTCGGCAATGTGGACGCATTCCCGCTTTGCGTGAAGAGCAAGGACGTGGACACCTTTGTGGAGACGGTGTATCAGATTTCCGGCTCCTTTGGCGGCATCAACCTGGAGGATATTGCGGCGCCTCGCTGCTTTGAGATTGAGCGCAAGCTCAAGGAAAAGTGCGACATTCCCATCTTCCACGATGACCAGCATGGCACTGCCGTCATCACCCTGGCTGGTCTTCTCAACGCGCTCAAGGTCGTGGGCAAGAAGAAGGAGGACGTGAAAGTCGTTACCTCCGGTGCCGGTGCCGCCGCCATTTCCATTGTCAAGCTGCTCCTCTCCGCTGGCTTCCGTCACATCATCATGTGCGACCGTAAGGGAGCGATTTATGCTGGCCGTGATGGACTCAACTGGATCAAGGAAGAGATGGCGCAGGTGACCAACCTGGAGAAGAAGTCCGGCACTTTGGCCGAGCAGCTGGTGGGTGCGGATGTGTTCATCGGTGTCTCTGCTCCGGGTACTGTGACCACGGAAATGGTCAAAACCATGAACCGGGATGCCATTATTTTCGCTTGCGCCAACCCCACGCCTGAGATTTTCCCGGATGATGCCCGTGCCGGCGGCGCGGCGGTCATTGCCACGGGACGCAGCGATTTCCCCAACCAGATCAATAATGTATTGGCCTTCCCCGGCATCTTCCGCGGCACCTTCGATGTCCGCGCGCGGGATATCAACGAGGAGATGAAAATGGCCGCAGCACATGCACTTGCCGATCTCATTACGCCTGAAGAGCTCTGCGCCGACTACATTATTCCCAAGGCGTTTGACAAGCGAGTGGGACCTGCGGTTGCGAAGGCTGTGGCTGAAGCAGCCCGCAACAGTGGCGTCGCCCGCCTGTAACCAAGCTAATTTGAATTAACATATGATAATAAAAAAGCAGCAAAACATCGGAAGTTTTGCTGCTTTTTTTAATAAACAAACAAGAAACGCGCCTCGGACTTCTCGTACCGAACGGCGCGTTTTTCACTTGCACATGGACATTACTGACGCTTTAGCTCGCGCATGCAGGCGGCGCAAATGTTTTTCCCCTTGTAGGTTGTCACACCTTTTGTGTCGTTGCAGAACACACACGAGGGGGCATATTTTTTCAAAATAATTGAGCCACCGTCCACATAAATTTCTAATGCATCCTTTTCTCCGATGTCCAAGGTGCGACGCAACTCAATGGGCAAAACGATCCGACCCAATTCGTCCACTTTTCTTACGATCCCTGTCGATTTCAAAATTGACACACATCCTTCCGGCGCAACGAACTGCCAAATATCGATCAAACACATTATAACAGGAAGGGAGATAAAACGTCTATAGCGTTATTGTACTATATTTTCTCGATACAGTATGGAAAACTTAGAAAATATTTATAAATTATATCCGAAATTAAGAAATATTAGACATATGCTACAAAAAGGAGCGTATGAAATATGGCACCATTCTATTTGGGGTTTGTGCTCTTTTCCATCGCCTGTGGCGTGCTGCTTGGGCATACAGGGCAGCTTACAGCAGCCCTGATCCGGGGCGCGGGACGGGGGGTGGAACTGGTCATCACATTGGCCGGCTCAGTGTCCTTGTGGTGTGGACTATCTAAGCTGTTGGAGGCCACAGGCTGGTCTGAAAAGTTGGCAGATTGGCTCTCGCCGCTCCTTGGGCGCCTGTTTCCGGAGGGATGGCGCGACAGTAAAACAAGGGCGGCAATCAGCGGAAATTTTTCCGCAAATTTGCTTGGACTTGGCAATGCGGCCACGCCGCTGGGGGTGCAGGCAGCTGTGCGCCTTTCCGGGGGCGCGGAGCGCGCAAGCGATGAACTTTGCCGCCTGGTGGTACTCAATACAGCGTCGGTGCAGCTGATTCCGGCCACCGTGGCGGGACTTCGAGCGGGACTAGGCTGCGCCACGCCGCTGGACATCCTGCCGGCGGTCTGGGTGAGCTCTGCCGTATCTGTTGTGGCCGGCCTGACGGCGGCGAAGGTGCTTTCGAGATGGGTGCGCTGACGGACGTGCTGGTGCCGGGGCTGCTGGCCGCGCTGTGCTGCGCCGCCATGGCGGGAAAGCGGGATGCCTATGCCTTGCTGCTGGATGGTGCTGCGGAGGGGCTGTCTGTGCTAAAATCCATCTTTCCGGCGCTGGTTGTCCTGCTGGCCGCCGTGGAGCTATTGCAGGAGAGCGGCGCCATGGACGTGCTGTCTCAGTTTTTGACGCCGCTTTGCAGCGTGACGGGGATTCCGCCGGAGGTGGTGCCGCTGCTGGTGATCCGCCCCGTTTCGGGAAGCGCGGCTCTGGCGGTGGGAGGCAGCCTAATGGCAACCTATGGCGTGGACTCTGTGGTGGGACGGACGGCGGCCATCATGCTGGGCAGCACAGAAACCACGTTCTATGCCATCAGCGTCTACTTTGGCGCCGCAGGCGTCCGGCGCACCCGCTATGCCATTCCCGCAGCGTTGGTGGCCGATTGTACCGGATTTTTTATGGCTGCTTGGACGGCGCGGGCGTTCTTTTAGTCTGTACATTCTCTTTTTCCTCTGATATAATAGGGCGGAAAGCTGTGCTGGAAATGCCCGGCAACATAAGATCATAGCGGAAAAGGATGTTCTAAATGGAAAAATTCATCGACCTCATTTCCCGGCGCGTGTCCCAAGCTTTTGAAGAGGCGGGGCTGGAGGGGAGTCTGGGGAAAGTTACGCTCTCCAATCGCCCGGATCTGTGCGAATATCAGTGCAATGGCGCCATGCCTGCGGCCAAGAAGGCGCACCGCCCGCCGCTGGAGCTGGCGGAATCTGTGGCCGAGAAGCTCCAGGGGGAAGCGATGTTCTCAAAGGTGGAGGCGGTAAAGCCCGGCTTCCTCAACCTGACGGTGAGTCCTTCTGTTTTGCGGGACTATGTGGCGGGTATGGCCACCGCGCCGTCCTTCGGCGTGGAGCCGGAGGCTGCGCCCAAGACCATTGTGCTCGACTATGGCGGCCCCAATGTGGCCAAGCCGCTCCATGTGGGACATCTGCGCTCGGCCATCATCGGAGAGAGCATCAAGCGCATTGACCGCTTCTTCGGCAACAAGGTCATTGGAGACATCCACATGGGTGACTGGGGACTGCAAATGGGCTTGATTATAGAGGAGGTTCACGAGCGTCATCCTGAGCTTCCCTATTTTGATCCCACCTACACGGGAGAATATCCTGCCGAGGCGCCCTTCACCATCTCGGAGCTGGAGGAGATCTATCCCACTGCCAGTGCCAAGAGCAAGGTGGATGAGGACTTTGCCCGCCGGGCGCATGACGCAACCTACCGCCTGCAGACCGGCGATCGGGGCTATCGCGCCATGTGGAAGCATATCATGCGGATTTCCACCGAGGATCTTCGGAAAAACTATGACAATCTGGATGTGCACTTTGATGTCTGGCTGGGGGAGAGCGACGCGCAGCCCTATATCCCGCCCATGCTCGAGACCATGAAGGCCAAGGGGATTGTCACAGAGTCCGAGGGTGCCCTGGTGGTGGATGTCCAGGAGGAGAGCGACACCAAGGAGGTGCCGCCGTGCATCCTGGTGAAGTCCGACGGTGCGACCCTCTATGCCACCACGGATCTTGCCACACTGGTGCAGCGCATGAAGGACTTCCAGCCCGACGAGGTGCTCTACCTCACCGATAAGCGCCAGGCGCTGCACTTTGAGCAGGTCTTCCGTGCTGCGCGCAAGGGCGGACTGGTGCCGGAGCACGTGGTTCTCAAGCATCTTGGCTTTGGCACCATGAACGGGAAGGACGGCAAACCCTTTAAGACGCGGGAGGGCGGCGTCATGCGCCTGGAGCGTCTCATCGGCGAGATCACCGACTATGTCCGTCAGAAGATCACGGAGAACCAGGTGGTCAGCGCGGAGGAAGTGGAGAACACCGCACGCCTCATTGCTATGGCTGCCCTCAAATATGGCGACCTCAGCAACCAGCCCACCAAGGACTACGTCTTTGATCTCGAGCGTTTTGCGGCCTTTGAAGGAAACACAGGACCTTATATTCTCTATACCATTGTCCGCATCAAGTCCATTCTCCATAAGTACAGCGCGGCCGTGGCGCTGGAGGCTATGCAGCCGGCCGAAACCAAGGAGGCCAAGGATCTGATGCTGGCCTTGACGCGCCTGAGCGACAGCCTCCAGGTGGCATATACGGACAATGCCCCCAATGCCATCTGCGCCTATATCTATGATCTGGCCGGCGCGGCCAATAAATTCTACCATGAGACGCGGATTCTGGCAGAACCAGATCCAGCCAAGCAGGCTGGCTATGTGGCGCTGATGGATCTCACGCGCCGCGTGCTGGAGACCTGCATCGACCTTCTGGGCTTCAGCGCCCCGGAGCGGATGTAACAGCAAAAAGCCATAAAAATGCACCGCCCCAACGGTTGGGGGCGGTGCATTTTAACGGTGCGCGTCAGGAGACACTGTAAAAGTTACAAAAAGTTTACAACCACTTCATGAACCCTGGGAGCCAAGCTCGTACAATTAAGACTGCACTTGAACCTGGCGCTGATGGAAAAAGAGCCGCTCCACGCGCTTGTAGAGCACCAGCGTCAGGGCGGAGATCACAACGCCCTTGAGCAGGTTGAAGGGTACCACGGCGAAGAGCACCAGTGTGCCAACGCTGTGGATGGCGCCGTTCACCTCGGTGCCCATGGCAACGATGGCATCGAGCGGCATGTGGAAGAGTTCGGCAAACTTGGGGATGAGGAAGTAAGCATTGAACGCGCTGCCGAACACGGTCATCACCAGCGTGCCAACGGCCAGACCCACGAGCGCCATTTTTTTGCTCTTGTGGAGATGGTAGAGGATGGAGGCGGGCAGCACCATGGCGCAGCCCACGGCGAAGTTGGCGAAGTCGCCCACAAAGGCGGTGGAGGTGCCCTTGAGCAGCAGCTTGATAACAACCTTCAAGAATTCGCACACCACGCCGGCCACGGGGCCGAGGTAGAAGGTGCAGATGAGCACCGGCAGCTCGCTTAAGTCCATTTCGTAGAAGCTGGGGGCGAAGAAGAGCGGGATTTCGAAGAACATGAGCGCGCCGCCCAGGGCAGCGAAGATGGCCACAAAGCTCACGGTACGCGCCGGAGAGAGCTTGCGGTGGCTGGGCAGAAAGAACCGCTCCGCAGCCCAGGCGATAAGAATGAGCCCGGCAAAGACGGCCAGACAGGCCAGGAGAAATGCGGCGTTATCCGCCAGGGATTGCAGGAATTGAGACATAAAAAAACCTCCCAAATAGAATCAAGCACCGGAAAGGGTATGCCTTCCAGGTGCTACAAATCTAAGGGGGAATCTGTATCACACATCTTCTTCCATCCAGACTCGTGCCAGAACTGGCCTTACTGTCGGTACCGGAGTTTCACCGGTTCAGCTTGCGCTCGCGGACTATACCGCCGGTCGGGAATTGCACCCTGCCCTGAAGACATCTCTTTTCAATTGCCTGTAATTTCATTATACACAGCAGCAAGAGATTTGCAAGCCCTTTTTCGCGGGGGAGGGAGCCAGAAAAAATTCTCCTTGGAAGAACCAAGCCGTGAAAATTCTCGTCATGAAAAGCTGGGCGTATCATCGAGCTGCCCGCGCGGAAGGATCTGCCGCGGCGGCTGAAGTGAAAAGCGCCTGCCGCCGCGGCTTTGCCCAGGCGTTAAGAAGGCATGGCAAATCCGTGCATTTTTCCGCCGCCCATGTCACTGACGTCGCCGCCGATGACCTTTCCCTGGTAGACCAGCAGCGTGGCGCAGTGGCTGTCGGAGCCGTCGGGATAATTGGTGATGGCATAGACGTAGCGCATGACGGTCTTCCCGGCATACTGCTGCAGGTCGTAGCCCTGGGATTTTTGCAGCTCATTGTAGCGGGTGAGTACCTGGTTAAATTCCGCGGGGATTTTGACCTCCTGCTTTTCCACGGCCTGGGGCGAGACCTCCCAGCCGAAGGAGGTGAGGAAGGCGACGCGTCCCTCCTCAGTGGAGGCGTCGGTTTCTGCAGCGGTCTGGGACTCCTGGACGGCGGCCGGGGCATCGGACTTGTGCAGCAGAAAAGCGAGCAGTGCGATCACACACGCGGCGATGACCAGCCCGGTGATGATCTTTCGTTTGGAAACCTTTGCGGACATAATGACCATATGCTTCCCTCCGTTATGTTTGGGTGGTACAGCCTATGAGAAAGGGTGGACAAATATGCAGAGATTGGATAAGCTCCTCTCCGAGGCCGGAGTGGCCTCTCGGCGGGAGCTCAAAGCCATCATCCGGGCAGGCCGCGTCCAGGTCAACGGCAAGACCGTGCGGGATCCAGAGCAGAAGGTGGACGAGACAGCCGACGAGATCATGCTCGACGGTGCGGTGGTGGGGAAAAAGCGCATGGTGCTCTTGATGCTCCATAAGCCCGCAGGCTATGTCACCTCCACCGACGATCCCAGGGATCAGACCGTGATGGAGCTCATTCCCGAGGAATACCGCCGCCTGGGCGTCGTGCCCATCGGACGGCTGGACAAGGATACCGAGGGGCTTCTGCTTCTCACCAACGACGGCGCTGTCAATCACAACCTGCTCTCGCCGCGGCGCCATGTCTGGAAGCTCTACTATGCCAGCCATGAGGGGCTGGCCGGCGAGGCGGACATGGCGGCCTTTGAAGCCGGAATTACCCTGGAAAATGGCGAGACCTGCCTGCCGGCGAAGCTCCACCCCTTAGGATCAGGCAGAAGCCTCATCGCCATCCGGGAAGGAAAGTACCACCAAGTGCGCCGGATGATGGCGGCGCGGGGCATGCCGGTGACCTATTTAAAGCGCGTGGCTTTTGGGGGACTTACCCTGGGAGAACTGCCTCTGGGGGCGGTGAAGGAGGTGGCGCTGGAAACGGTGCAGAGCCCGCCTTGTGATATTGCACAAGCAGGAAGTCGCTGCTTTTTCCCGTAAAGATTTCCCGGCGTTTAGCGCTAATGACGAAAAACTTGAAAAATAGCACAAAAACAACCAGCCAATTTCAAGACAATTGTCAATCCCCTCTTGCAAAAAACGGGAACACGATGTATTATGACAATAAAGATTTGTGTAAATAGCATCGTTTTCAATAAATAGAGGGAGGGCGCATTCATGTCCAGCCGAATGTTTCAAAGCGTGATCGTCCAGATGAAGGAAGCCACTGATCGCACCATCGGCGTCATTGATGCCGACGGCAATGTCGTATCCTGCAGCGAAACCTCCATGATTGGAGAAAAATGGCCCGAGGCGGTGATCCGTCTCAACAGTGCCCCGGATTCCATGGTGATTGTGGACAAGCGAACCATGAAACCCCTGGTCAGCTGGAGCGCGTATTTTGACTATGCCGTCTTTGTGGACGGCGAGGATGAGGTTGCCAAGAGCATTTGCATCATGGCCTATGTGGCGCTCAACGGCGCCAAGACCTATTACGAGGAAAAGCACGACAAGGGAACCTTTGTCAAGAATATCATCACCGACAATATCCTGCCCGGCGATATCTATATCCGTGCCAAGGAGCTCCACTTCACGACTGATTTGCCCCGCTCGGTACTGCTCATTCGCCAGGTTGGCCGCGCAGATGTGGCTGCGGTGGACGTGGTGCAGGGCATGTTCCCGGACAAGCAGCAGGATTTCGTCCTGAACATCAACGAGACGGATATCGCGGTTGTCAAGCAGATCACCGCCAATACCGATACTTCTGAGCTCTATAAGATGGCACAGGAGGTTGAGGAGACCCTCAAATCCGAGCTGTTTATCAAGACGGTCATCGGCATTTCCACCGTGGCCAGCCATCTGCGCGAGCTGGCCGACGCCTATAAGGAAGCCCAGACGGCCATCGAGGTGGGCAAGGTCTTTGATACGGAGAAGAGCATCATCACCTATGAAAACCTCGGCATCGGCCGCCTGATCTACCAGCTGCCCACCACCCTTTGCGAGATCTTCCTCTCCGAGGTGTTCAAGAAGAACTCCATTGACTCCCTCGACCAAGAGACGCTCTTCACCATCAACAAGTTTTTTGAGAACAACCTCAACGTGTCCGAGACTTCCCGCAAGCTCTTTGTGCATCGCAATACCCTGGTCTACCGGCTGGAAAAGATCAAAAAGCTCACGGGGCTTGACCTCCGGGAGTTCGACCATGCCATCATCTTCAAGGTGGCGCTGATGGTCAAAAAATATCTAGCGTCCCGGGAAAACCGCCTGATCTGACGGTTGATCCCATGATCGGAGAAAATCATGATTGAATTTAGAAACGTCCATAAGGTCTATGAGCCTGGCACCCATGCGCTCAATGGTGTGTCGCTGAAAATTGAGGACGGCGAATTTGTGTTTCTGGTCGGACCTTCCGGCTCAGGCAAGTCCACCATCATCAAGATCCTCACGGCGGAATTGATGCCGACTTCCGGCAGCGTCTTCGTCAACGGTTTTACCCTGGAGAAGATCCGCCGCAGCGCCATTCCCTATATGCGCCGCACCCTGGGTGTCATTTTCCAGGATTTCCGGCTCATCGACAACAAAACGGTCTATGACAATGTGTCCTTCGCCATGCGCGTCATCGGCGCGTCGGAGAAGGAGATCAAAAAGCGTGTTCCCTATGTGCTGGAGCTGGTGGGACTGGAGAACAAGAGCCGGCGCTTGCCCCATGAGCTCTCCGGCGGCGAGCAGCAGCGTGTGGCCATTGCCCGTGCATTGGTCAACAATCCCAATATGATTATCGCCGACGAGCCCACTGGCAACCTCGACCCGGCGCGTTCTCTGGAGATTATGATGCTGCTGGAGCAAATCAACGCCCTGGGCACTACGGTAATGGTGGTCACCCACGAGAAGGAGCTGGTGAACCGCTTCACCAAGCGGGTCATCGCCATTGAAGAGGGTCAGGTCATCAGCGACGGAATGGATGGGTATTACGCATATGAAGAAGAATAACATCGGCTACCTCCTCCGGGAGGGAATCCGCGGGATCTTCCTCCACGGATTTATGTCCTTTGCGGCCATCTGGGTCACCGTGGCCTGTTTGATTATCATGGGCACTTTCGGCCTGGTGCTCTATAACCTCAACGAAATGATCGTGGAGCTGGAGCAGGAAAACGAAATGCTCGTGTACATCGATGAATCGTATTCCGAGGCCGAGGCCAAGAGCGTCGGCTCCCAGATCAATCAGATTGCCAATGTCCACAATGCCCAGTTCGTCTCCCGGGAGCAGGCAGTGGTGAATTTTGTGGATGAAATGGAGGACGAGGATCTATTTGCAGGTCTGGATCCGTCCACCTTCCGGGATCGCTTCGTGATTACCCTGGAGGACAACAGCAAAATGCGCGAGACGGAGGCTGCCATTCGAAGCATCGAGGGCGTCGCCGATGTGTCTGTCCACTATGAGATTCAAGAAGGCTTCCAGACGGTGCAACGGATTTTGAACATCGCCTCCATCATTATCATTGCGGTGCTTTTGGTCGTCTCCATGCTGATTATCTCCAACACGGTCAAGTTGGCCATGTACGACCGCAAGGAGGAAATCGCCATCATGAAGATGGTGGGCGCCACCAACGGCTTTATCCGCTGGCCGTTTGTGGTGGAAGGCTTTATTCTGGGCATTCTGGCCTCTGCCATTGCGTTTTTCCTGGAGTGGGGTCTTTACAATCTGCTCCAGACGCAGATCTCCGCGGTGGACAGCCTGGATCTCATTACTGTGGTACCTTTTGTGGAGGTTATTGAGATTGTGGCCATCGGCTATGCGGTGGTCGGCTTCCTGGTGGGCGTATTCGGAAGTCTGCTGTCCAT